>NZ_BMHO01000004.1 GCF_014640975.1 Microbacterium faecale | reverse complement strand
AAACTCGCTGGCTGCTCTTTGGGGTGGCTTGCTTTTTTCTTTTTTGGAGAGTTTGATCCTGGCTCAGGATGAACGCTGGCGGCGTGCTTAACACATGCAAGTCGAACGATGAAGCACCAGCTTGCTGGTGTGGATTAGTGGCGAACGGGTGAGTAACACGTGAGCAACCTGCCCCGGACTTCGGGATAACAGCTGGAAACAGTTGCTAATACCGGATATGCACGAGAACCGCATGGTTACTTGTGGGAAAGATTTATCGGTCCGGGAGGGGCTCGCGGCCTATCAGCTTGTTGGTGAGGTAATGGCTCACCAAGGCGTCGACGGGTAGCCGGCCTGAGAGGGTGACCGGCCACACTGGGACTGAGACACGGCCCAGACTCCTACGGGAGGCAGCAGTGGGGAATATTGCACAATGGGCGCAAGCCTGATGCAGCAACGCCGCGTGGGGGATGACGGCCTTCGGGTTGTAAACCTCTTTTAGTAGGGAAGAAGCCTTCGGGTGACGGTACCTGCAGAAAAAGCACCGGCTAACTACGTGCCAGCAGCCGCGGTAATACGTAGGGTGCAAGCGTTATCCGGAATTATTGGGCGTAAAGAGCTCGTAGGCGGTTTGTCACGTCTGCTGTGAAAACTGGAGGCTCAACTTCCAGCGTGCAGTGGGTACGGGCAGGCTAGAGTGCGGTAGGGGAGATTGGAATTCCTGGTGTAGCGGTGGAATGCGCAGATATCAGGAGGAACACCGATGGCGAAGGCAGATCTCTGGGCCGTTACTGACGCTGAGGAGCGAAAGAGTGGGGAGCGAACAGGCTTAGATACCCTGGTAGTCCACTCCGTAAACGTTGGGAACTAGTTGTGGGGGCCTTTCCACGGTCTCCGTGACGCAGCTAACGCATTAAGTTCCCCGCCTGGGGAGTACGGCCGCAAGGCTAAAACTCAAAGGAATTGACGGGGACCCGCACAAGCGGCGGAGCATGCGGATTAATTCGATGCAACGCGAAGAACCTTACCAAGGCTTGACATATACCGGACGCGGCTGGAAACAGTCGTTCCCTTGTGGTCGGTATACAGGTGGTGCATGGTTGTCGTCAGCTCGTGTCGTGAGATGTTGGGTTAAGTCCCGCAACGAGCGCAACCCTCGTTCTCTGTTGCCAGCACGTTATGGTGGGAACTCAGGGAATACTGCCGGGGTCAACTCGGAGGAAGGTGGGGATGACGTCAAATCATCATGCCCCTTATGTCTTGGGCTTCACGCATGCTACAATGGCCGGTACAATGGGCAGCGATACCGTGAGGTGGAGCGAATCCCAAAAAGCCGGTCCCAGTTCGGATCGTAGTCTGCAACTCGACTACGTGAAGTCGGAGTCGCTAGTAATCGCAGATCAGCAACGCTGCGGTGAATACGTTCCCGGGTCTTGTACACACCGCCCGTCAAGTCATGAAAGTCGGTAACACCTGAAGCCGGTGGCCTAACCCTTTTGGGAGGGAGCTGTCGAAGGTGGGATCGGTAATTAGGACTAAGTCGTAACAAGGTAGCCGTACCGGAAGGTGCGGCTGGATCACCTCCTTTCTAAGGAGCAACTGCATCAGGTCTTTCGAGGTCTGGTGCCAGTACCCGTTTCATGGCCGAATGTGTCGTGGCGGGGCTCATGGGTGGAACATTTGACGAGGCACCTGGATGTGCTGGTGGGGATGAGTACGCTGCGTTCGCGTAGTGGGAAAGTTTCGGCTGGTGGGTTTGGGTGCGTGCACGTTGTTGGGTCCTGAAGGATCAGCCGTTGGGTTGGTGGCTTCGTCACCCCATGTGGACTGGCGCGTTTTTCGCGTTGGTTTTGTGGGCGTGGTTGTACTTTGAGAACTACACAGTGGACGCGAGCATCTTAAAGAAAGCGAACACAGATCAATTTTTTGTTTCTGTGGCTCATGTGATTTCAAGTCTTTAAGAGCAGACGGTGGATGCCTTGGCATCTGGAGCCGAAGAAGGACGTAGCAATCTGCGATAAGCCTTGGGGAGCCGATAAGCGGGCTGTGATCCGAGGATTTCCGAATGGGGAAACCCCGCTGGGTGTGCTTGCGCATCCCAGTGACTCCCGCCTGAATGTATAGGGCGGGTAGAGGGAACGTGGGGAAGTGAAACATCTCAGTACCCACAGGAAGAGAAAACAAAAGTGATTCCGTTAGTAGTGGCGAGCGAACGCGGATGAGGCTAAACCGTGCGTGTGTGAGAGCCGGCAGGCGTTGCACGTGCGGGGTTGTGGGACCTACTGGGAGATTCTGCCGAGTCTCCGATCGTATAGAAGCGTATAGACGAACCCGTTTGAAAGCGGGACCAGAGAGAGTGCCAGTCTCGTAGTCGACATGCGTGTTCTGCGGTGGTGGGTATCCCAAGTAGCACGGGGCCCGTGAAATCCCGTGTGAATCTGTCAGGACCACCTGATAAGCCTAAATACTCCCAGATGACCGATAGCGGACAAGTACCGTGAGGGAAAGGTGAAAAGTACCCCGGGAGGGGAGTGAAATAGTACCTGAAACCGTCTGCTTACAAACCGTCGGAGCCTCCATTGTTGGGGTGACGGCGTGCCTTTTGAAGAATGAGCCTGCGAGTTAGTGATACGTGGCGAGGTTAACCCGGGTGGGGTAGCCGTAGCGAAAGCGAGTCTGAATAGGGCGACTGAGTCGCGTGTCCTAGACCCGAAGCGAAGTGATCTATCCATGGCCAGGCTGAAGCGTCGGTAAGACGTCGTGGAGGGCCGAACCCACTTAGGTTGAAAACTGAGGGGATGAGCTGTGGATAGGGGTGAAAGGCCAATCAAACTTCGTGATAGCTGGTTCTCTCCGAAATGCATTTAGGTGCAGCGTTGCGTGTTTCTTGCCGGAGGTAGAGCTACTGGATGGCCGATGGGCCCCAACAGGTTACTGACGTCAGCCAAACTCCGAATGCCGGTAAGTGAGAGCGCAGCAGTGAGACGGTGGGGGATAAGCTTCATCGTCGAGAGGGAAACAACCCAGACCACCATCTAAGGTCCCTAAGCGCGTGCTAAGTGGGAAAGGATGTGGAGTTGCTTAGACAACCAGGAGGTTGGCTTAGAAGCAGCCACCCTTGAAAGAGTGCGTAATAGCTCACTGGTCAAGTGATTCCGCGCCGACAATGTAACGGGGCTCAAGCACGCCACCGAAGTTGTGGCATTGACACATGCGATTCCTGGTGTGGGTTTTCCTGCATTGGGCAGTCGTGTTGATGGGTAGGAGAGCGTCGTGTGGCGGGTGAAGCGGCGGAGTGATCCAGTCGTGGATGCCACACGAGTGAGAATGCAGGCATGAGTAGCGAATGACGCGTGAGAAACGTGTCCTCCGAAAGACCAAGGGTTCCAGGGTCAAGCTAATCTTCCCTGGGTCAGTCGGGACCTAAGGCGAGGCCGACAGGCGTAGTCGATGGACAACGGGTTGATATTCCCGTACCGGCGAAGAACCGTTCAAACTAATCCAGTGGTGCTAAGCGCCCGAACCATTACACCGTCACCTTCGGGTGGCATCGTGATGTCTAGCGCGCGACCCCATGCTGGTGCGGTTAGCGTATTAACAGGTGTGACGCAGGAAGGTAGCCCAGCTGGCAGATGGTGTCCAGTGCAAGCGTGTAGGCCGACTCCTAGGCAAATCCGGGAGTCGTGAAGGCTGAGACGTGATGCGTTTCAAGTGGGTGATCCTATGCTGCCGA
Source organism: Microbacterium faecale (assembly GCF_014640975.1). Taxonomy (NCBI): domain Bacteria; kingdom Bacillati; phylum Actinomycetota; class Actinomycetes; order Micrococcales; family Microbacteriaceae; genus Microbacterium; species Microbacterium faecale. The sequence goes on along the minus strand of NZ_BMHO01000004.1, from coordinate 1,294 downwards.
GAAAAGCATCGACGTGAGGTTCTAGCCGCCCGTACCCCAAACCAACTCAGGTGGTCAGGTAGAGAATACCAAGGAGATCGAGATAATCGTGGTTAAGGAACTCGGCAAAATGGCCCCGTAACTTCGGGAGAAGGGGCGCCCGCCGCTTATAGCACCTTGCGTGTGAAAGGGCGTGTGGGCCGCAGAGACCAGTGGGGAACGACTGTTTACTAAAAACATAGGTCCGTGCGAAGTTGCAAAACGATGTATACGGACTGACGCCTGCCCGGTGCTGGAAGGTTAAGAGGACGAGTTAACACTTCGGTGTGAAGCTCAGAATTTAAGCCCCAGTAAACGGCGGTGGTAACTATAACCATCCTAAGGTAGCGAAATTCCTTGTCGGGTAAGTTCCGACCTGCACGAATGGCGTAACGATTCCCCAACTGTCTCAACCACGAACTCGGCGAAATTGCAGTACGAGTAAAGATGCTCGTTTCGCGCAGCAGGACGGAAAGACCCCGTGACCTTTACTACAGCTTGGTATTGGTGTTCTGTGTGGCTTGTGTAGGATAGGTGGGAGACTGTGAAGCCGGCACGCTAGTGTCGGTGGAGTCATTGTTGAAATACCACTCTGGTCATTTGGAACATCTAACTTCGGACCGTAATCCGGTTCAGGGACAGTGCCTGGTGGGTAGTTTAACTGGGGCGGTTGCCTCCTAAAGAGTAACGGAGGCGCCCAAAGGTTCCCTCAACCTGGTTGGTAATCAGGTGGCGAGTGTAAGTGCACAAGGGAGCTTGACTGTGAGACTGACAAGTCGAGCAGGGACGAAAGTCGGGACTAGTGATCCGGCAGTGGCTTGTGGAAGCGCTGTCGCTCAACGGATAAAAGGTACCTCGGGGATAACAGGCTGATCTTGCCCAAGAGTCCATATCGACGGCATGGTTTGGCACCTCGATGTCGGCTCGTCGCATCCTGGGGCTGGAGTTGGTCCCAAGGGTTGGGCTGTTCGCCCATTAAAGCGGTACGCGAGCTGGGTTTAGAACGTCGTGAGACAGTTCGGTCCCTATCCGCTGCGCGCGTTGGAAGTTTGAGAGGATCTGACCCTAGTACGAGAGGACCGGGTTGGACGAACCGCTGGTGTGCCAGTTGTACCGCCAGGTGCATGGCTGGTTGGCTACGTTCGGGATGGATAACCGCTGAAAGCATCTAAGCGGGAAGCCGGCCTCAAGATGAGACTTCCCTGCCCCCTTGAGGGGTGTGAGGCTCCCAGCAGACTACTGGGTTGATAGGCCAGATGTGGAAGCACAGTAATGT
>NZ_BMHO01000003.1 GCF_014640975.1 Microbacterium faecale | reverse complement strand
TGTGTAGCTGACTGGTACTAATAAGCCGACGACTTGAAAACATTCACATTTCTGTCTTTCTTGATGAAATGTTCGCGTCCACTTTGTGGTTCCCAGATGACAAACACGTCCTGCGGGGACATAATTTCACAGTGCATGAAGCATGCTGGTGAAACACAATTCTTCACGCCAACACGTTTGTTGGTTGTGGTTAGGTGTTTCGGTGGTTATTGCGAGAGGGAAACGCCCGGTCACTTTCCGAACCCGGAAGCTAAGCCTCTCAGCGCCGATGGTACTGCAAGGGGGACCTTGTGGGAGAGTAGGACACTGCCGGACTTCACGTAAACGAAAGGGTCGCCCAACGCAGGGCGACCCTTTCGGCATTTCCGGGGACTTTTCGAGCCGACCTCGAACGGATCCCTCGCGCCTCAGACGTCGAGCCAGTCCGCCGCGGCGCTCTGTCGGGCGCTGCTCTCGCTCGAGGGGTGAAAGGCTCCCGCGCGGACGTCTCGTGCGAGGCGCGACAGCTCGCTGTCGTTGCGGAACGCCGCGCCGCCGGTGAGCGCGACCGCCTCGTCGACGATCCACTGCGCGGTGGCGACGGCTCGCGTCTTCATTCCCGACAGCAGGGGGAACCACGCGCGCCCGTGATCCGCGAGCTCGTCGACATCGCGCGCGAGCGCGCGCAGTTCGAGCCGCATCCCGTCGTACGCGATCGCCAGCGCGCCGACGCGGTCCCGCACCACGGGATCCTCACTGCGTGCGGTGCCGGTCTTCGCTGAGGTGCGTGAGCGGGCGGCGGAAGCGGCGAGCTCGATCGCGCGCCCCGCGATGCCGATGTACACAGACGAGATGAGCAGCTCGAAGGCCGCGAAGATCCCGAACTGTACGAGGTCTGGACCCTGTTCCGGATCGATGACGCGCACGACCCGTTCCGACGGGGCTACTGCGCCGTCGAGGACGGTGGTGCGGCTCTGCGTGCCACGCATGCCCGTGGCGTCCCAGTCGTCGAGCGTCGTGACCCGAGAGTCGCGCTCGAGGAAGGCGAAGACGATACGGGGAGCGTTCGGATCCGTGGCGTCTCGGCCATGGACGCCGAGCGACGTCCATGCCGGTGCCAGCGAGGTGAAGATCTTCGTGCCGGTGAAGGCGTATCCGCCGTTCGCGGTCTTGCCGGCGTTGGTTGTGCTGTCGAAGAGCACGAGCTCGTTGCCGGCCTCGCTGATGCCGAAAGCGTACAGCTCACCGGCGGCCGCGCCCTCGAGCACGAAGGTCAGGGCGTCATCTCCGCGGTTGAGGAGGATGCGGGCGACCGCGGTCCACACCAGGTGCATGTTGACGCCCAGGGCGGTGGCAGGAGCGGCCCCAGCGAGGCGCTGCTGGGTCTCGAGGGCGCGTTCGAGCGTGAGCCCCGCGCCACCGAGCTCGCGCGGCACGAGGGACCTCAGATAGCCGGCGTGAGCAAGATCGTCGATGTCCTGGTCGGGGAGCGTATTGGCGCGATCGACGTCGCCTGCGCGTGCGCGGATCCGTTCGACGAGCTCGTCGGGAAGGAGGTCTGCGGGGTCGAAAGCGTCGGACATGCAGGCCAGCCTAGGCGCGGTTTCCGACACGCGGGCGACACGCCGACGCCACGTCAGAGACGCGATTCGTTTGTCAGTGGTCACCCATAGCGTGCCTGTTGTGGACAACTCATCGCGCACGTGACGAGAAGCGCACGGTAGAGCCGATCGCGGCGTGGCCGATCGCGCAGCGGGCTGTGCATAGACCAGTGGATAAGGTGTGGACGGACGGTGGAAAGCAGTGGAAAATCACACGGATGTAACTACTATCCCTTGTGGTCACCCCCGGGGCCACTCACTATATGTAGTATTGAGGTCCCGGCAGCAGTTCGCCGGACAAGCTCGTGTTCAGGAGGGGAAACCATGGCGATCACCGTCTACAGCAAGCCGTCTTGTGTGCAGTGCAACGCGACGTATCGGGCGCTCGACGCGAAGGGCATCGAGTACGACGTGACCGATGTCTCGCAGGATGCCGACGCGCTCGAACAGGTGAAGCAGCTCGGGTACATGCAGGCCCCCGTCGTCATCGCCGACGAGGACCACTGGTCGGGTTTCCGCCCCGACAAGATCGACGAACTCGCCGCACGGTTGGCGTGAGGCCCTCGCTGTTGCGGCGCGAGAGGAGATGCTCATGACCGCGACAGCGACGTTCGCCCGATCGGTGCAGGGGCTGGGGGCCTTCGAGGCCGCGCCCGACCGGGATCCGGCGAGCGTTCCGCTGTTGGTCTTCTTCTCGAGCGTCTCCGGCAACACCGCGAGGTTCGTGGAGAAGCTGGGCATGCGGGCGCGGCGCATTCCGCTTTACGGGCGCGACGAAGCGCTGGAAGTGGATGAGCCGTTCGTCCTCATCTCCCCGACATACGGCGGGGGGAACGGACAGGGCGCGGTTCCGAAACAGGTTATCCGCTTCCTCAACGACGAAAACAACAGACAGTGGATCCGGGGAGTGATCTCCACCGGGAACACCAACTTCGGCGATGGGTATTGCATCGGCGGAGACATCATCAGCCGCAAGTGTCAGGTGCCGCACTTGGATCGGGTGGAAGTCTTTGGCACGCCTGACGACGTGGTTCGCGTAAGCGACAGATTGGAACAATGGTGGAAGCCGCAGTGAGCACTGAGCTCGACTTCAAGCAGAACCCCGCGTTTGAGGGAATGGACTACCACTCCCTCAACGCGATGCTGAATCTGTACGACGCGGACGGCAAGATTCAGTTCGACGCCGACAAGCGCGCCGCTCGTGAGTACTTCTTGCAGCACGTGAACCAGAACACGGTGTTCTTCCACTCGCTTCGCGAGCGGCTCGACTACCTCGTCGAGAAGGAGTACTACGAGGGCGCGGTCATCGAGGCCTACGACTTCTCGTTCATCGAGAAGCTCAACGACCACGCTTATGGACAGAAGTTCCGCTTCGAGACGTTCCTCGGCGCGTTCAAGTACTACACGAGCTACACGCTGAAGACGTTCGACGGCAAGCGCTACCTCGAGCGCTTCGAGGACCGCGTCGTCATGACCGCGCTCGCGCTGGCCGACGGCGACGAAGACCTCGCCTGGAAGCTCACCGACGAGATCCTGTCGGGTCGCTTCCAGCCCGCGACGCCGACGTTCCTCAACGCCGGCAAGGCGCAGCGCGGCGAGCTCGTGAGCTGTTTCCTGTTGCGCATCGAAGACAACATGGAGTCGATCGCGCGCAGCATCAACTCGTCGCTGCAGCTGTCGAAGCGCGGCGGCGGCGTCGCTCTGCTGCTCTCGAACATCCGTGAGGCGGGTGCGCCGATCAAGCAGATCGAGAACCAGTCCAGCGGCATTCTGCCCGTCATGAAGCTGCTCGAAGACTCGTTCAGCTACGCGAACCAGCTCGGTGCGCGTCAGGGCGCCGGCGCGGTGTATCTCAACGCCCACCACCCCGACATCATGCGCTTCCTTGACACGAAGCGCGAGAACGCCGACGAGAAGATCCGCATCAAGACGCTGTCCCTCGGCGTCGTGATCCCCGACATCACGTTCGAGCTGGCGAAGAACGACGAGGACATGTACCTCTTCTCGCCGTACGACGTCGAGCGCGTCTACGGCGTGCCGTTCGGTGACATCTCGGTCAGCGAGAAGTATCGCGAGATGGTCGACGACCCGCGCATCAAGAAGACGAAGATCAACGCGCGCAACTTCTTCCAGACGGTCGCGGAGATCCAGTTCGAGTCGGGCTACCCGTATGTCATGTTCGAGGACACCGTCAACGCGGCGAACCCGATCCAGGGCCGCATCAACATGTCGAACCTCTGCAGCGAGATCCTGCAGGTCAACACCCCGACGACCCTTAACACCGACCTGTCCTACGACCAGATCGGTAAGGACATCAGCTGCAACCTCGGGTCGCTGAACATCGCACTCGCGATGGACTCGCCCGACTTCGGTCGCACGGTCGAGACGTCGATCCGCGCGCTGACGGCCGTGAGTGATCAGAGCCACATCTCGTCGGTCCGCTCCATCGAGGACGGCAACGATCGGTCGCACGCGATCGGCCTCGGCCAGATGAACCTGCACGGTTACCTCTCCCGTGAGCGCGTGTTCTACGGGTCGGAAGAGGGCATCGACTTCACGAACATCTACTTCTACATGGTGCTGTACCACGCGCTGCGCGCGTCGAACAACATCGCGAAGGAGCGTGGCACGACGTTCGAGGGCTTCGAGAACTCCACCTACGCATCGGGCGAATTCTTCGACAAGTACATCGAGCGCGAGTGGGTGCCCGAGACCGACCGGGTGAAGGATCTCTTCGGTGAGCACCAGCTCCCGACGCAGGACGACTGGGTGCAGCTCAAGGCCGACGTGCAGCAGCACGGTCTGTACAACCAGAACCTGCAGGCGGTCCCGCCGACCGGATCCATCTCGTACATCAACAACTCGACGAGCTCGATCCACCCGATCGCCTCGAAGGTCGAGATCCGCAAGGAAGGCAAGCTCGGCCGCGTCTACTACCCGGCGCCGTTCATGACGAACGACAACCTGGAGTACTACCAGGACGCGTACGAGATCGGCTACGAGAAGGTCATCGACACGTACGCCGCGGCAACGCAGCACGTCGACCAGGGCCTGTCCCTCACGCTGTTCTTCCCGGACACGGCGACGACGCGTGACATCAACCGTGCGCAGATCTACGCGTGGCGCAAGGGCATCAAGACCATCTACTACATCCGCCTCCGCCAGATGGCCCTCGAGGGCACTGAGGTGGAGGGCTGCGTCAGCTGCACGCTGTGATGAACCGCACGAGTGAGATTTCGCGAGGAATGGCATGACTGAGAAACTCCAGCTTCTGGATCACGTCCAGGCGATCAACTGGAACCGGATCCAGGACGATAAGGACGTCGAGGTGTGGAATCGCCTCACGAGCAATTTCTGGTTGCCCGAGAAGGTTCCGCTGTCGAACGACATCCAGTCGTGGAACACCCTGACCCACGACGAGCAGCAGATGACGATGCGGGTGTTCACGGGGTTGACCCTGCTGGACACGATCCAGGGCACGGTCGGCGCGGTGTCGCTGATCCCGGATGCGTTCACGCCCCACGAGGAGGCCGTCTACACGAACATCGCGTTCATGGAGTCGGTGCACGCCAAGAGCTATTCATCGATCTTCTCGACGCTCGCGTCGACGCCCGAGATCGACGAGGCCTTCCGGTGGTCGGTCGAGAACGAGAACCTTCAGAAGAAGGCGAAGATCATCATGGATTACTACCGTGGTGATGACCCGCACAAGCGCAAGGTCGCTTCGACGCTGCTCGAGAGCTTCCTGTTCTACTCGGGCTTCTACCTGCCGATGTACTGGTCGAGCCGCGCGAAGCTCACCAACACGGCCGACCTCATTCGGCTCATCATCCGTGACGAGGCCGTGCACGGGTACTACATCGGGTACAAGTATCAGAAGGGGCTCGAGCGGGTCGACGAGGCCAAGCGCGAGGAGCTCAAGGACTACACGTTCTCGCTGCTCTACGAGCTCTACGAGAACGAGGTGCAGTACACGCAGGATCTGTACGACGCCGTTGGCCTCACCGAGGACGTCAAGAAGTTCCTGCACTACAACGCGAACAAGGCGCTGATGAACCTCGGATACGAGGGGATGTTCCCGTCGAGCGTCACCGACGTGAATCCGGCGATTCTGTCGTCGCTCTCGCCGAACGCCGACGAGAACCACGACTTCTTCTCGGGGTCGGGCTCCAGCTACGTCATCGGCAAGGCCGTGGCGACCGAAGACGACGACTGGGACTTCTAAGACTTCTTCTCTGAGGCTCCAACTCACAGCCGGTCAAAAGCCCGGATCTGCGAAATCTCGCAGATCCGGGCTTTTTCGTGCCCGCTCGGCTTCTCTGAGCTGCGTGATCGTATTCGCGGGTTGACCGTGTCGCGAGAACAGGGTGTCTTATTGCCTCACAAACCCGCCTGACATCGGTGTCGTGGACGGGGACCCGCGGCCGGATATCAGAAGGCAGAGGAAGAACAGGTGGCGACGGCACTGCCGAGGTCCCGCACAGCGAAGCAGTCCTCCCAGGACAGGCAACAGTCCATCTGGTGGGAAGAACCGACCAATTGATCTGTTAGATTGAGTGCTGACACCGGTCCACTGAGTCCAGATCGAGGAGACCCCATGACCACCACCACTTCGAAAGCCACGGGCAGAGCCTGGCTCGGACTTGCCGTCCTGGTTCTGCCGCTGCTTCTGATCACGATCGACGGCACTGTGCTGGTACTGGGGCTTCCTGCGATCTCCGCTGAGTTGAGTCCGACCGGAGTCCAACAGTTGTGGATGATCGATGTCTACTCACTAGTCCTCGCCGGGCTGCTCGTCGCGATGAGCTCTGTGGGCGATCGCTTCGGGCGCCGACGCAACCTTCTCATCGGAGCCGTGGTCTTCGCGGTGGCCTCGGTGAGCGGCGCGCTGGCGACCGAGCCCTGGATGCTGATCGCGGCACGCGCACTGCTGGGCGTAGGCGGTGCGATCATGATGCCTTCGACGTTGTCGCTGGTGCGCAACATGTTCCTCGACCGACAGCAGCGCCGATATGCGATGGCGATCTGGGCGGCAATGGCGTCGGTCGGAGCCGCCGTCGGGCCGCTCGTCGGCGGGTGGGTAATTGAGACCTTCAACTGGCAGGCGGCGTTCCTCATGAACATCCCTGTCATGATCCTCCTGCTCATTCTGGGGCCGTTCCTGCTGCCTGAGAGCCGTAACCCGAATCTGCACAAGATCGACATCCTCAGCGTCACTCTCTCGCTCATTGGCATGGTCGGCGTTGTCTACGCGATCAAGTCCCTCACGGGTGGCAAGGAGATACTCCTCGGAAGCATCGCCGTGGTGTTCGGTCTCGCGTCTCTTGCGATTTTCGTGCGCAGACAGTTGACGCTGCCGACGCCTCTCATCGAGGTTCGACTGTTCACGGTGCGCTATTTCCGCGGCGCCGTGATCGCGGATCTGCTCGCCATCTTCGCGATGGTCGGTGCTCTGGTCGCGCTCGTCCAGTACCTGCAGCTCGTCCTGGGTTTGAACGCGTTGCAGGCATCGCTGTGGCTGATACCGCAGGCCGTGTTCGCGGCAGCGGCAGCCTTCGTCGCAGCGGCCCTGGTCAAGAAGGTGCTTCCCGCCTACGTCATCGCCTCTGGGCTGCTGATCGCGTCGATCGGGTTCGCCCTGACACTGTTCCTTTCGCCCTCATCGCATCCGGCGCTCATCGCGGCGTCGCTCGCGCTGGTTTCGCTTGGCGCCGGGATGGCGCTCGCGCTGAGTAACGACATCATCATGAGTTCCGTGAAGCCCGAAAGTGCAGGTCAAGCAGCCGCGACCTCGGAGACCGCCTATGAATTGGGCACCACGTTGGGCACCGCCGTGCTCGGCGGAGTGCTCGTCGCCTGGTACTCGCGAGTCGTCGCCTCCGGGACTGAAGCCCTGGACGTGGGATCGAGCATCGCGGAGCGGGCGTCGTCGACCATGGCGGAGGCTCTCTTGGTGGCGGGGGAGGTTGGCGGGAACACCGCCTCTGCGATTCTTGAGATCGCTCACGGGGCGTTCACCGAGGCGATCATCGTCACCGGAATCGCCGGCACGGCGATCATGGTTCTCGCAGCGGTCTGGGCTCTGGTGACGCTTCGAGGCGCGGCCGCCGACGTAGATCTCGCCACGGAGCATGAATCCGAGATTCATTGACGAACCCATGGGAAGGAATAGGACATGACCTCATCACTCCTCGTTGCGCTGGAGGCGGCCATCGGCCGCGGAGAGGTCGCCTGATGCTTTCTGTTGTGACGGACTACCTCACCGAAGCGCTCGGCCACGTGGAAGAAGATCGTTCGGGATCCCTTGCGGGTTACATCCCAGAACTGGCTGCTGCCGACCCTCATTGCCTGGGGGCCGCCTTCGCCATGGTTGACGGCACCGTCTACGGGGCTGGCGACGTCGACACGGCATTCACCATCCAATCGATCTCCAAGCCGTTCGTCTATGCGTTGGCTCTCGCGGATCGAGGGTTCGAGGAGGTTCTCGCGAAGGTGGGCGTGGAGCCGTCGGGTGAAGCGTTCAACCAGATCTCGCTCGAGCCCGGCTCCGGTCGACCGCTGAACCCGATGATCAACGCGGGGGCGATCACAGCGCACTCCTTGGTCGGCTCGCACGATCTCGACGCGGCGGAGCGAACCCGACGAGTCATCGCCGGTCTATCGGCCTTCGCCGGTCGCCCCCTGTCGGTCGACGAGTCGGTGTGTTCCTCAGAGATGGCTCATGCTCATCGCAACCTCGCCATCGCGCACATGCTGCGCAGCTATGGCATCCTCGATGACGATCCCCGTGCCGTCGTGGACGGGTACATCCGCCAGTGCTCCGTGCTCGTCACCGCTCGTGATCTCGCGATCATGGCTGCCACCCTGGCTGACCACGGGCTGAACCCTCTCTCGGGCGAGCGTGTCGTCAGCGAGTCGGTGATTCGTCAGGTCCTCAGCGTCATGGCGACGTGCGGTATGTATGACGCTGCCGGTGACTGGGCGACACAGGTGGGCATCCCCGCGAAGAGCGGTGTGGCCGGGGGACTCATTGGAGCGCTGCCCGGCCAGGTCGGTATCGCCACGTTCTCACCGCGACTCGACGCGCACGGCAATAGCGTCCGCGGGGTGGCCTTGTTCGAGCAGTTCTCCGGCGATATGGGCCTGCACGTCATGTCGGTTCCCCCCGCCGCGCGTGCGGTCGTCCGGTCGCACTACGTCGACGGCACCGGAGCGGACGCGATCCGGGTCGTCCAGATGCAGGGCGGCATCCGCTTCGCCGGGGCGGAGAAAATCGTGCGCGAGGTGATCGACGCGTCACCGACAGAGCCCGCCGTGGCCCTCGACCTCACTCTGGTGTTCTCCCTCGACGACGTCGCTCAGCGGATGCTGGCGGAGATCGCTCGCAGGCTCACAGGGGAAGGGCGCCGCGTGTACGTGGTCGACCCCGAGGCGGTGTTTCCCTCCACCTGGCTGACGCAGGCGGGGCCGGTCGACGTTGTGACGACGCTGCCTCGCTCGACCGCCCAGTGACGGTCAGGCCCCGCTCGAGTGCGGAGTTTGGCTGCGACGGTTCGGTTGAGTGCCGCATGACGGGTCGCGAACACACGTCCCCGCGACCGAGTCGATTCGAGCTCTCGGGGGAAGGGAGTTCGGAGAGCTTTCACGCGTCGCGGCGCTTCACCAGCACAACCGCGGTGGTCAGCAACACCACCACCCATGCTACGAGCCCCAGTGCTCCCTGCCAGGGTTCGAGTATCCACTCGCCCTCGGGGTGTTGCAGCGGCAAACCGGGTGAGGCGAAGTCGGCGTATCCCGGATGCATGCTGACAGTGCGGCCGAGATTGAAAGGGAGAAGCAGCGAGAGGTTCTTCAACCAGATCAGGGTTTCTGACGCACCGGACACGAGGCCCAGTCCGACCGGAATGACAAGAACGACACCGAGAGCCATCGTGATGCCACCGACGACGTTGCGGGCGATGGCCCCGATTCCGAATGCGATGAGCGCGATCGAAACAAGGTAACCGACGCTGCCGGTCATGCCGCGCCAGTAGTCAGGGTCGTCCAGGCGGACATCGATTCCGTTACTGGCAAGTGCGCTGACGGAGATCGGAATCGCGATCGCCACCGCAAGCGCGCTGACCATTAAGGTGACGGCGGCCAGCACGAGGAACTTCACCAGCAGTGCGGGGATGCGTCGTGGGACGGCGGTGAAGGTGGAGCGGATCATGCCGGTGCTGTATTCCCCGGCGACCACAAGCACGCCCAGTACGCTCACGGGGAGCACACTGAGGTCGGTGCTGAGCACTATCGCGTTCACGCCTGCGGCCTGCATCCCCGGTTGTGTGAGCCCTCCCTCGAGCCACGTGAAGTTGGCGGAGAAGGACATCTGGGTCGTCACCCCGAGGGTGAGCACGACCAGGAGGGCGTAAACCCAGAAGGTCGACGGGACGCTGAACAGCTTGGCCAATTCGGAGCGGACGATCCCACCGAAACTGAGGTCGTGTCGCGAGGCCGCGAAGGCAGAGGCTTTCGTTGTGCTCATCGAGTACTCTCCGAACGGGAAGGGGCGGCCGAATACTCGACCTCATCGCGGGTGAGTTGCATGTAAGCCTCTTCGAGTGACGTCGCGGCCGGGGCGAGTTCATGCACGGCGATACCCGCGCCCACAGCGATTTCGGCAATGCGCGGCGCGGCGACACCGCGAACCGAGAGCACATCGGTCTCGGCATGTCTGACTGTCGCGCCGTTCTCGGCGAGCAGCGCATCCAGTCGAGCGGAATCGTCCGAGCGGACCGCCACCACGTCTCCGGAGGCGTTCCCGAGAAGCTCGCTGATCGGTGCGTCAGCGAGAACTCGGCCACGACCGAGAACGATCAGATGGTCGGCGGTCTGCGCCATCTCACTCATCAAGTGCGATGAGAGGAAGACCGTGCGTCCTTCCGCGGCGAGTGCCTGAGCCAGCTGACGGAACCATGCCACGCCCTCGGGGTCGAGTCCGTTCACCGGCTCGTCGAGGATCAGTGTCGCCGGGTCGCCGAGAAGAGCTGCAGCAAGTCCGAGACGTTGACCCATGCCGAGGGAGAAGCCTCGCACGCGCCTATCCGCGACCGACCCGAGACCGGCGAGCTCGATGACCTCGTCGACGCGCGACGCACCGATCCGGTGCGTCAACGCCAGCGCGCGCAGATGATTCCGTGCGGATCTCGAGGGATGCACAGCCCTCGACTCCAAGAGCACCCCCACCTCGTGCAACGGAGAACGGTGCGCGGCGTAGGGCTGCCCGTTGACCGTCACCGTTCCGAATGTCGGCCGGTCCAGGCCGACGATCATTCGCATGGTCGTCGACTTCCCGGCGCCATTCGGACCGAGGAATCCAGTCACACGCCCCCCGGTGACCGAGAAGTCGATGCCGTCGACGGCGGTCTTCGCTCCATAGCGTTTGGTCAAGGAACGAGCATGAATCACAAGGATCTCCTGTTCGGCCGCGGCGGTGAGCTTCCGTCGCCTCGGAAGATGGACTGTGCCATCACACACGGTGTTGTCGGAACACGGTCAAATCGACAGTGTCGGCCTGCAGGTCATGGGAATCACAGCGAACACTGCCGCCGAGACGGCGATGCCCACGACGAGCGCGTCCACCCCTGCCCCAGCCACAAGGTCAAGTCGTTCGGCGTCGCGCTCCTCGCCGTCGTCGCCCACGCCTCTTCCACGCCTCGTACGCGCCGGCCGCGATCGTCAGTGCGAGACCGATCGCGCCGAGCGGAATGCCCGCGAGGGTGAGCACGCCGGCCCCGATGTTGGCATCCAGCGCCGCGGGATCTCGGATGAAGGCCGCTGTGGCGAGCGCCACGAATCCGATGCCCAGCAGAACGGTCCCTATCGCGCGAATGATCATTCTGATCTCCTTTCGAGCGTGATGGCGCTCAGCACACACCATGTGCCGAGGACAAGGTCAAGCCTCCGCAGATCAGACCCGGCGCGGGTCGACCCGCGATCATTCGACTCTCGGAGGCACCGGCCATCCCTGTCCGCTCTGCTGCGCACCTGTCCGGACGAGGGCTGGCGGAGGGCACGGTACCGGACGGTAACGACGTAGGTAACTTCCACCGACGCGAATCGGATCACGCTGATGCGATCCTGTCGTCATCACCCCGACCGTGCAGAACGGTCTTGACCAGAGGAAACGTCTCATGCGCGAGTACCCGGCCATCACGAGAGTTCGCTCGATCTCCGCGGCTTCTGCCGGATCGGAGCGGAAGAGTCCCGCTGCCTCGAGCGCGAGTCATGTCTCCGCGGAGAGCGGCGTCAGTGCGATCCTCGCGCTGGGCAGCTTGATCGCCGGTCTTCGGGCCAAGGGTGTACCCCCGCGACGCACCTGACGGAAGGCACATCATGGCATGGAGTACGAGCGAGATCGCGAACATCGCGTCGACGACGGTGAATACCGTCCGCCATTATCATCGTGTCGGGCTTCTCGACGAGCCCGAACGCAGGTTCAACGGATACAAGCAGTACGGGGTGCGTCATCTCGTGCGATTGCTCCAGATCCGGCGACTCGTGGAACTGGGACTGCCGTTGGGACGGATCAATGAGGTGAGCGCCGACGGTGAGGGCCGCCAGGACGTGCTGCGTGAGTTGGATGTGAAGCTGGTGGCGGGAATCGGGCGGCTTGAGCACGCGCGGGCCGACCTCGCCGCGATCCTGAGAGAGAACGCTCCCGCTGATGCGCCGGCAGGGTTCGAATCGGTGTCGTCCCGGCTGCCGGAGTCGGATCGTTCGCTCTTGCACATCTCCGGGCAGCTCTATGACGAGCAGGCCATGGCAGACCTGCGACGGATGGCGGAGGCCGACGAGACGATCGATCACATCGGCGCACAGGTTCGGCTCCTCCCGCCGGACGCTGATGAGGCGAGTCGTGAACGCCTCGTGCGACGTATCGCGCCGATCTTCGTGCAGAATCTGACAGAGTATCCCTGGCTTCGGAATCAGTCCGAGCATATGTCGAGAAGCGAGAGCGTCGTGCGGAAGACGCTCTCAGAAGCGGTCGCTGAGTTCTACAACCCGGCTCAGCGGGACGTGCTCGAGCGCGCGAGCCGGGCCGCGTACGACCTGCTGGAGGCTCGGGCCGATGGCATGGGGGACGATCCGTCCCAGGCACCTGTGCTCGCACGGTGACCTACCGCCTCGCGCCCGCCTGAGCGCCGCCGGCTCCCGGCGGCGTGGCGTCTTCAGTGCCCGCGCTCTTCGCTGATGGAGTTGGCTCCGTCGATCGTGATGAGCTGACCGGTGATGTATGACGCGCCCTCCCCTGCGAGGGACGCGATCACGTACGCCACCTCGTCTGCAGTGCCGGACCGGCCGACGGGCGTGGCGGCGCCCATCCGCCGTTCGCGATTGGAGGCGGATGCGGTGTCGATCCACCCCGGAGCGACGGCGTTCACGGTGATGCCGTGTGGTGCCGTGTCGAGCGCAGTTGAGCGCGTCAGCCCGAGGATGCCGGCTTTCGCCGCGTGGTAGGCGTCGTCGCCGCCGTATGCCGCGACGGGCCCTGATACCGATGACACGTTGACGATTCGGCCGTAGCCGGCGGCCTGCATGAAGCCGACGACCATGCGGGTCATCAGGAAGGTCGTCGTCAGGTTCCGCTCGAGCGAGGCATGCCAATGGTCGATGAACGTTCCTCGGATCGCGCCGGAAGCGTACGAGTCGGATACGGCCGTCATCCCGGCGTTGTTGACGAGAATGTCCACGCCGCCGAACGAGTTCGATGCACGCGCGACGACGGCCTTCGCGCCGGCCTGGTCGGTGAGATCGGCGACCACTCCTTCCGCCCGGATCCCGAGGTCACGCAGTTCTGCGACCCGTTGGAAGATGCGATCCGTCGTCGACGTGATCACGACTCGATTTCCGGCGCCGCCAAGCAGACGGGCTGCCGCGAACCCGATGCCCTGCGTGCTTCCCGCGCCCGTGATGATGGCGACGCGCTGATGTGGCGTGGTCATGACGAACCTCCCGTTATCCTCCGTAACGCCCGTGTGGCGCCGGTACGCCGATTAAAGACCCTGTGGTCGCCACAGACTCAACCGACTGGCCCGGCCGAGTTCACCGACATCGACACTGATCGCAGCTTCTCTTGACCCTGTGGTTGGCACACGGTCTTTACTCGGTACATCTCGATCTTGACCATCCGAGAGAGAACCCATGTCTGATTTGCGCGGAGGCTGCGATGCACGTTGACGTCGGGGAGTTCTTGCTCGCCATTGCGGGAGTCGCGGGGACCCTCCTCGGCTCAGCGCCGGACGATCGGCATCCTTGACCCCCGCGTGGCGCCCGCCACCCTCCCTGAAAGGACCAGCTGCACATGTCCACCGTCGCTGAGAACATCGTCAAGGCTCTGCACGCCAACGGGATCGACCGCGTCTACGGCCTCCCAGGAGATTCGCTGAACGGCTTCACAGATGCCTTGCGCAAGAACGGCGCGATCCGATGGGTCCTCGTCCGTCACGAGGAGTCCGCGGCGTTCGCTGCGGCGGCGGATGCGGCGACGACCGGGCAGCTTGCGGTCGTCGCAGGATCCTGCGGGCCCGGCAACCTCCACCTGATCAACGGTTTGTACGACGCGAACCGCTCACGGGTACCCGTGCTCGCGATCGCGGCGCACATCCCCACGAACGAGATCGGCACGGGCTACTTTCAGGAGACCCACCCGCAGGAGCTCTTCCGCGAGTGCAGCGTCTATGTCGAGTATGTCGCCGATCCTCGCCAGATGCCGCGTCTGCTCGAGATCGCGATGCGTGCGGCGATCGAGAAGCGCGGCGTCGCCGTGCTGGTGATCCCCGGAGACGTCGCGCTGGCTGACATCGCTGATGACCGCACCGTCGTGATCGAGCGAACCAAGCCCGTGGTCGTGCCGAGCGGCGCTGAGCTCGAACGAGCCGCGACCTTGCTGAACGAAGCCAAGAGCGTGACGATCCTCGCCGGCGCGGGAGTGGAAGGTGCGCACGACGAGGTGATCGCGTTGGCTGACCGACTGGGCGCACCGATCGTGCACGCACTGCGGGGTAAGGAGTTCATCGAGTACGACAACCCATTCGACGTCGGCATGACGGGTCTGCTCGGCTTCGCCTCGGGCTATCGGGCGATGGAGACGGCGGATGCCGTGCTGGTGCTCGGCAGCGACTTCCCATACGAGCAGTTCTATCCCGAGCGCGCCACGACCATCCAGGTCGACATCCGCGGTGCGCAGCTGGGCAAGCGACATCCGCTCGACCTCGGTCTCGTCGGAGACGTCGGCGCGACGTCCGCGGCGCTCCTGCCGTGGCTCGCGGAGAAGGACCGCGGACACCTCGCCGATGCCACGGCGCACTATCGCAAGACACGGGCGAAGCTCGACGACCTGGCGGTCCCCACGAAGGCCGGTCGAGCCATCCATCCGCAGTACCTCGCCCGGCTCCTGGATGAGCACGGGGCGGGCGACGCGATCTTCACCGCGGATGTCGGCTCGCCCACGGTGTGGGCGGCGAGATATCTCTCCATGACCGAGGAACGGCGACTGATTGGCTCCTTCACGCACGGTTCCATGGCGAACGCGCTCATGCACGGGATCGGCGCGCAGGTGGCGCATCCGGACCGCCAGGTCGTCGCGCTCGCTGGTGACGGGGGCCTCGCGATGATGCTGGGCGAGCTGCTGACTCTCACGCAGAACCGTCTGCCGGTCAAGACGATCGTGATGAACAACTCGTCGCTCAACTTCATCGAGCTCGAGATGAAGGCCGCCGGTTTGGTCCCGTACGGCACCGGGCTCGCGAATCCCAGCTTCGCGGCGATCGCCGAGGCCATGGGCATCTACGCGCGCCGGGTGGAGAACAGCGAGGACCTCCCTGAAGCGGTGCGTGAGGTGCTCGCCCACGACGGTCCTGCTCTGCTCGACGTCGTGACCGAGCGGCAGGAGCTGTCGATGCCCCCGGCGATCGAAGCCGCCCACGTGAAGGGGCTCGCGCTGTACGCGATTCGCACGGTCATGTCGGGTCGAGGAGACGAGCTGCTCGACCTCGCCCGCGCGAACTGGCGCCTGCTGTTATGAGCTGTCTGCCATCACCGCTGAGCGGTCGCGCGGCGTCCGATTCGGCCGAGATGAGTGTGTGCGAAGTCGTGCAGCTTGAGTCCGTACCCGAGCGCTCGATCGACGGCGACATGGAACGCCCAGCAGGCGGCGCTGAGAGCGAGCCAGGATAGATCCTGCCCGCCGAGCAGGAAGCCCGCGTACACCACCATCAGGATCGCCGGTGCGGTGTAGTTGTGCACGGCGTTGTAGAGGAGTGCCCCCAAGCGTGGGCTGCCCGTGTAGCCGAGGGCGGAGAGGTCGAAGGCGAGAAAGGCGGCGGCCAGCCACCACCACGGCTGTCCCGCGGCGATGACGGCGATGACGATGGCGGCCGCGATGGCGCCGTTCTCGAGGCGCTGGACGGTCGCGACGCTCTTGCCGTATGTGTGCTGGCTCATGCCGTCTATCCCACACCCTGTTCCTGGCACGGAGTCAAGACTCCCGTAGCGACTGCTGGTCGCGAGACGATTCACGCCGTGAGATGAGCTTAGAATCGACCGGATGGTCAGTTGAGCCGAACGAAGACGGGGGATCCATGGCAGAGCCGCAGAAGCGCAACACCGAGCGCACCCGCCGGGCGGTCCTCGACGCGGCGATGCACGCGATCCTCGACCGGGGCACTCGTGTGACGATCGCAGAGATCGCGGAGAGCGCTGGGGTCTCGAAGAGTGGGCTGATTCACCATTTCGGTAATCGTGATCAACTGTTCGTCGCCGTCGTGAAGGACATGTCTGAGCAGCTCCGAGAGGCAGTCGTCGCCGAACTCGACCTGTCGGAGAATCATCCGGGGAAGATGCTGCGGGCCTACGTTCGCGCGCTTTGCAAAGGGGGCGCCGACGCGGCGGCGGCGCGTGACTTCGCTGCGGCAGCCAATTGGAACGGGCTGTCCGCGATCCCTGCGATCGCCGCTCTCCTTGAGGAGTACGACGCATGGTGGAGCGAACAGCTCGCGGCTGACGGGCTGAGCGCTGAGCGCATCCAGATTGTTCGCCGGGCAACGGAGGGGGTGGTGGCCGCGGTACTGCAGGGGGGCGAAGATGAGTCGAGCATCGCCGCGGCCCGCCGCCTGTTGCTGGAGCTGGCCACGGAAGGCTCCTTCAGTCAGCCCCTCTGACGGATCGGAGGTTCCTCGCACGCTTGACGTTGTTCCGACGACGTAGCGTGAACTGAGGATGCGCCGATGACGGAAAAGAGATGCCACGCTGTTTGCAGGCGTTCTCGGCCAGCGGCGCGATGTGCTCCGCTGGCCGCGCCTTGTGCCTTCAGGACAGCCGGATGCCTCGCAGCTCGCGACGCGAACTGATCCCGAGCTTGCGGTAGATGTTCCGCAGGTGGGCCTCGATCGTGCGTGGGCTCAGGAACAGCTGCGCACCCACTTCCCTGGAAGTGGCGCCGGTGGCCACCTGCCTCGCGACCTGCAGTTCATGGGCGGTGAGTTCACCGGTCGATGGCGTCGTACGACGACGTGGGTGTTCACCGGTCGCACGGAGCTCTTTCGCCGCTCGCGCGGCGAAGGCGTCCGCACCGATGCGCGAGAGGAGGTCGTGCGCTACCCGCAGCTCATCCCGGGCTTGCTGGCGGCGCCCCGCGCGACGCAGCCATTCCCCGTAGACGAGGTGAGCCCGCGCCGCTTCGCCGGTCAGTCGTGAGGCCTCGAGATACTCAATCGCGGCGCGATAGTGAGGTTCAGCCGACTCGCCGGAGAGCGTGAGCGCACGCGAGCGAGCCTCTAGGCCGCGAGCCCACGGGGTGTCGCTGGCGTCCGCACGGGTGCTCAGCTCCTCAAGGGCCCAGGCGGCGCTGTGCGGGTCGCCGGCTCGAGTCGACGCCTCGATCATTTC
Organism: Microbacterium faecale; assembly: GCF_014640975.1. NCBI lineage: Bacteria > Bacillati > Actinomycetota > Actinomycetes > Micrococcales > Microbacteriaceae > Microbacterium > Microbacterium faecale. Next base: position 55,963 of record NZ_BMHO01000003.1, on the reverse strand, counting down.
GGCCAGGCCGACGCTGCTCAGCGACAGTGCGACGCACTCGCAGGTGATCGCCGCGGCTTGCTGCGCCTTCTCGTACTCGCCGAGGGCGTTGTGCACCACAGCGGTCGCGTATGCGGCCAGTGCGACCTCCGTTCCTTCCGGGGGAGCACTGGGGTCCCGCAACGTGAGCTCTCGCAGCCTGGCCACGGTGTCAGCGTCACCTCGCCATGCGGCAACGATGGTCTCGGATTGGCGCATCGGCACTCCGCCGGTGGATTCCGCGATCGTGATCGATCGCCCTGCCATCTCGCCGGCCCGGGTGAGCTCGCCTCCGAGCGCCAGGATGTTGGCGTGGATGTTGAGCGCGCTGGCGAGACCGGTCAGAGCACCGTCTGCTCGAGCCGATAGGACGTTTGCCTCCGCGAGTCGATAGGCGAGGTCGTCGTCGAGGATGCCGACAGCAGTGCGTGCCGCCAGCCAGAGCCAGGACCGGTAACGCGGTGTCGGGGTATCGGAAGGGTCGGCATCGCACAGCGCTCGCAATGCATCGCGGAGCGGGGGAACGCCGGCGGCGAACCCTCGGATCATCGTTGCCGATAGCGCGAAGAGCAGGCGGTCAACCGGTCGGACGGCGTTCGTGAGCGAGTGGTCCGCGAGGGCGGCCTCGGCGACAGTTTGCCACGTCGGACCACCGAGGACGAGTGCCGTATCAAGGGCGCGAAGATGCGTCTGGTGGGCAAGGTCCGGATCGAAAGGTGCCATGTCGTGTGCGACACGCAGGAGCATCTCCGGGACGTTGGGATCTCGGCTCAAGTAGAAGGCGATCTGCGCCCGCAGCAGCGCCAAGCGCGCACGCTGGAAGTCGTCGAGCGGGCCCGCTTCAGCCGTATCGAGCAGATCGAGCGCGGTGCCAGACGCACCCGACTCGTGCACGGCATGTGCCGCCTCGAGGGCGCGTCCTGCCCGAGCCGCCGGATCTGGTGTCAGCTGCGTCGCTCGCAGCATGAACGCTCCGGCTGCCGCGTAGCCTCCGCGCGCTCTGGCACGGGTGGCCGATCTCTCCAGCTCCCCGGCGACGCGCTCGTCAAGCCCGGAGGTCGCCTGGGCCGCATGCCAGGCTCGGCGATCCGGCTCAGATGCCGGGTCGGTGACAGCCGCCAGAGCTGCGTGGGCGCGCCGCCGGTCGGCCGCGTCCGTAGTGCGATAGACGGCTGATCGGGCGAGGGGATGGCGGAAGCGCACCCGGGCGCCGATCTCCAACAGACCCACCGCCTCGACTGCGGCCGCCGACCTGGGAGCGATGCCGGCGTGTCCGGCGGCGTGCCAGAGCAGATCCGGGTCCCCTGTGGGGTCGGCGGCGGCGATCAGCAGCAGCGTCTGACTGTCTTCGGGGAGCCCCTGTACTCGATTCCGGTACTCCGTCTGTACGCGTACGGAGACGTCAGAGAGATCGGGCTCCTGGAACCCGCCCGCCAGCCGGGGCGGCGGGGTGCGAGAGGGAAGCTCCACCAGGGCGAGCGGGTTGCCGCGGGCTTCGGCGATGATCCGTTCCCGCACGTCGTCGTCGATGGGTGCCGGGACGACCGAACTCAGCAGCAGCCGAGCATCCGCGTCGCCGAGTCTCCTCAGATGCATTTCGGGCAGACCGGCGAAGACCGCGCCTCCCGCCTCGCCGTCGCGAACACTGAACACCATGGCCACACGCTCAGCCTCGATCCGCCGCGCGACGAAGGCGAGAACTTCCGCCGAGGCCGGGTCGAGCCACTGGGCGTCGTCGACGAGACACAGCAGACCGTTCTTCTCAGCTGCCTCGGAGAATAGCCCGAGAGTTGCCAGACCCACCAAGAACCTGTCGGGCGCTGAACCGGCGTCGCGACCGAGCGCGACGCTGAGAGCCAGCTGCTGCGGCTCCGGCAGCGTGGATATCTGGCCGAAAAGGGGAGCACACACCTGATGCAGACCCGCATAGGCGAACTGCATCTCGGCCTCGATACCTGTCGACGTCTCGATGCGGAAGTCGAGTTCCTCGGCTTTCGTCTGCAGGAACTCCAAGACGGCGGTTTTGCCGATGCCGGCCTCGCCGCGCACCACAAGCGCCCCGCTGTGCCCGGCCCTCGCCTCACCCAGCAGATGCTCGCCCCGGCGGCACTCGGCGTGCCGGCCCAAAAGCAACGGCCCGTCTCCTTCCGCTCGGCAACGATCTCGTCGAACTGTGTGCCGACAACAGCCATTATGAACGGTTCGACGGATGTCGACGCAGAATTTCTTTGACCGGCCGTGTACGTGACGGGCCGGAATCTCTTGACCCTGTTGCGACCACAGGGTGTTTGCTGATCTCAGCGGCCGAAACTCTGCCGGCCGGAGCGAAAGGATCTGTCCATGGGTTACATCAACGTCGGGGACGAGAACAGCACCCCGATTCATCTCTACTATGAAGATCAAGGGGCCGGGCAACCCGTTGTGCTGATCCATGGTTATCCGTTGAACGGGCACAGCTGGGAGAAGCAGACGCGCGCGCTGCTCTCGGCGGGGTACCGGGTGATCACGTATGACCGCCGAGGCTTCGGTCAGTCGTCGAAGGTCAGCACGGGCTACGACTACGACACCTTCGCGGCTGATCTGAAGATCGTGCTGGACACTCTCGATCTGCACGACGTTGTTCTCGTCGGGTTCTCGATGGGCACGGGGGAACTTGCCCGCTACGTCGCCAACCATGGGCATGAGCGGATCGCGAAGCTCGCCTTCCTCGCTTCGCTGGAACCGTACCTCGTGGAGCGCGATGACAATCCGGAGGGCGTTCCGCAGAGCGTGTTCGACGGTATCGAGGCCGCCGCGAAGGACGACAGGTATGCGTGGTTCACCGAGTTCTACCAGAACTTCTACAACCTCGAAGAGAACCTCGGCTCGCGCGTCAGCCAGCAGGTCGTCGACGCGAACTGGAACCTCTCTGTCACCAGCGCACCAGTCGCCGCCTACGCTGTGGTCCCGACCTGGATCGAGGATTTCCGTGGTGATGTCGAGGCCGTCCGTGCCGCGGGGAAGCCCACCCTCATTCTGCACGGCACGAGAGACAACATCCTTCCCATCGACGCCACCGCCCGCCGCTTCCACCAGGCCGTGCCCGACGGTGAGTACATCGAGATCGAAGGCGCACCCCACGGCCTGCTTTGGACCCACGCGGACGACGTCAACAAGGCTCTGACTGCTTTCCTCGCCCAGTGACCGTCATGAGTGCGGAGGCGTCGATCGCGCCCTCCGCATCCGCCGAGTAGCAACGGAGGCTTTCATGGCATGGAGCACTCGTGAACTTGCGGAACGAGCCGGGACGACGGTGAACACGATCCGTCACTACCACCGGCTCGGACTGCTCGAGGAACCGGAGCGCGAGTACAACGGATATAAACAATACGAGGTGCATCATCTTGTGAGCCTCTTGCGTATCCGCCGTCTCGCCGACCTCGGCGTGCCCCTCTCTCAGATCCGTGACGTCCGGGCGAGCACCGACAGCACGCCGCAGACCCTGCGTGAGCTCGACGCCGAGCTCGAGGAGAGCATCCGCAGGCTGGAGGAGGCGCGAGCCGACATCGCCGTCATCCTGCGCGATGAGGTTCCGGCAGACACGCCCGCCGGGTTCGCGTCGGTGGCGGGCAGGCTGTCGGAGACAGACGCTTCCATCCTTCACATCTACACGCAGCTGTATGACGAAGCGGCACTCGCCGACATCCAGAAGATCGCTGAGGATGTCGAGGACGTGGCTGTCGATCTCGATCGGCTGCCGCCCGACTCCGATGAGGAGGTCCGACGCGCGCTCGTTCCGCGGCTCGCCAGGAGCCTGGCGCGGAATCTCATCGACTATCCGTGGTTGAACGATCCGGCGTCTCATCTCTCCAAGAGCGGCTACGTCACCTCGCAGACCATGATCGAGGCCATCCACGAACTGTACAACCCGGCGCAGCTCGACGTGCTCGGGCGGGCGCACGAGGCCGCGCGAGAGCTGGTGCTGAAGCTGCAGGAATCGGAAGAGGGACCAGAATCCGGAGCGGGTTGACCGCGTGCTGGGAACACGGTGCAGACTGCGGTCGCAGGATTCGTCTGCAGGCATGAGAAAGGTGCACCGAATATGACCGACGAACAGCGTGAACCACGCGTCGCATCCCAGGAGAGCGTCGGCGGTCGTGCGGACGGCGCGCAGACACTCGCGGAGGATCTCCTCCTGGTGCTCTTCCAGCCGCAGTCCGGCACGATCTCCGGCGAGGGGACGCTCTACTACGTCCTCGCGGGAGCAGTTCTCGCCGACCTCGGCCTCGGCGCTCATGTTCGAACCGGGACGGGACGGCTGGGGGGCCTGACGGTCGAGGCCGTGGCCGACAACCCGCCGTCCGATCACCTGCTGCGCGCCACCTGGGAGTACGTGGCCGACAAGCCTCGAGGAGTGCAGACGGTGCTGGCGGCGACGGGCCCCACGCTGCGCGAGCCGCTGCTGGACCGGTTGATCGAGCGCGGCGAGCTGCGTCGTCGCGCTCGCAGGTCGCTCGGCTTCATCCCCTCTTCGGTGATCGAGGAATCAGACTCAGCGCGCCGTCGGGCGCTGCTCGCCGACATTCGGGCCGTGCTCGTCGACGGAGCCGAACCCACACCCCGCACCGCTGCTCTCGCCGCGCTCCTCTACGGCAGCGGGACGCTCCCTCAGTTCGACCGCGACATCCCATGGACGTCCCCGGTGATCACGCGGGCCGAGGAACTCAAAGAGGGAAACTGGGGAGCCGACGCGACCGCGCAGGCCGTGGCGCGCAGCGTCACCTCGCTCATCGTCAGCAACGTCATCGTCGCCGCCGCCGTCCTGCCGCGTACCTAGGCCGCCTGAAGACGCCTGAAAACCGCCGGTTTCCTGGAGTTTCACGGCCACGTGGACGCTCTTTCCTGTGGGTTTCCTTCCCGCGCTTGACCCTGTTCTGAGAACACAGCTTCTACTGGGTGACGCATGAAGAATCCGCACGCAAATCTGGGAAGGAAGTAGAAAAATGGACCCGATCGAGCAGCTCGTACGAGGCTTTCAAGACCTCGTGGCGTACGTGCCTGAACTGGTGCAGCCGTTCGTCGTCATGCTCGCGGGAGCGGTCCCCTTCGTTGAGGGCGAACTCGCGGCCCTGGTCGGCATCGTCGGAGGGATCAACCCGATCGTCGCGGGCATCTTTGCAGCCGTAGGCAACTTCGTGAGTGTCCTCCTCGTCGTGCTCGTCACCTCGCGCGCGCGCACAGCAGTGGTCGATCGTCGAGCTGCGCGAGTACCCGTGACCGTGGGCGCCGTGAATGCCGCTGAGGACTTCGCCGCCGAGAAGTCGGAGTCGAAGGGCCGCGCGAAGTTCAAGCGGTGGGTAATCCGCTTCGGTGTCCCTGGCGCCAGTATCCTCGGCCCGCTGGCGATCCCGACTCAGTTCACATCCGCCATGCTGGTGGCCGGGGGCACCCCTCGGGCGTGGGTGCTGCTCTGGCAGGCCGTGGCCATCGCCATTTGGACGACTGTCAGCACGGTGTCTGTCTGGGCCGCGCTGACCTTCCTCGTCGGTGTGTGACACGAAGGTAGCCGTCGGGGAATCACGTCGCTGACACCCGAGCCGGAAGAGTGGTCTGGACGTAGCGTCACGGTGGATCACGAACGCCGCCAGCTCACGCTGGCAGCCTCACCAACCAACTACCTGTCTGGAAATCGGGTCGTCCATCAGAACTTACCGTTCATCCACCCAGGGGATCTACGCGGGCACTCTCAAACGACGCACGCACACACGCTCCCAGACCTTTCAGACGAGTCAAGTCGCTACATTGCCGTCTGAGCGGCGCTGGATCATGCTGAAAGGTGACCCATCCACTGCGCGCCGGATTCAGGGGCGACGAGAGGCTTGCCACTGTCCCCAGCGGTCCCACATCGCTGGCAGTTCGACCTCGAGGAAGGCATAAAGTTCGGCGACGTTCTCGAGCCTGTCGCGACGACCCGTGGACGACTCGCCCAGGACGCTGAGCCCGCGCTCGACGATCTGACGGAACGCGGTCGTCTTCGCGTACCGATTCGCGAGCATTCGGCTCCAGCCGTCGGCACCGATGCGCAGATACTCCTGTCGCTGACCGCGCTTGCGGACGCTCTCGACCAGGCCGCTCGGGGTGAGCAGCTTCGCGGAGGAGCTGATCGAGCTGCGGCTTACCTCGAGAACGCGTGCGAGATCAGCGGCGCTCTGCTCAGGGGGGTCGCTGATGAGCAGCCAGCCGATCACGCGCCCGGAGATGAGTGGCATCCCCTCGTCGGCGAAGAACACCGCGACCTCGTCGACGAAGTCGAGTTCGGTTTCCGTGGGGTTGGTCATGTGCTCATCCTCGAGAGAGGTCGTGTCACGAAGTGTCCGCATCATTCTGCCAGGAAGGTCGAGATCAGCCCGTTGACGAGATCGGGCCGCTGCCGATTCGGCCAGTGCCCAGTCTCTTCGATGAGCTCGTAGGAGGCGTTCGGGATGGCCTCCGCAGCCGCACGAGTGTGCTTAGGTGCGATGCCGACATCCTTGTCGCCCTGAATGATGAGCGTCGGGCACTGGATCTCGTGCAGCCGCGGCCGCAGGTCGACGTTCATCCTCCGGAATCCGATGGATCCGTTCTGCCAGTCGGAAGACCCGGAGCCGTTCGCGACGGCATCCGCGTGGTACTCGTCGACGATCTCATCGAAGTCATCCACCGGGCCGGCGAACAGGCTCGTGCGAGCGAACCACGCGCATGCCGCACGGCTGCGGAAGATCCACGACGGCAGCGTGCGATTGAGGAATCGTGATTTCGCCATCAGCCAGAGCAGCTGATGGACGACGGGCGGGAAGGTGATGATCCCACCTGGCGCGAGCGCGACGATCTTCTGGACACGCTCGGGGCGTTCGATCGCGTAGGCGAGGGTCAGCGCTCCTCCTTGAGACACGCCGGCCAGCGATACGGTGTCCAGCTCGAAATGGTCGAGGGTAGCGTCGATGCAACTCAACATGCGCTCGTGGTGGGCCTTGCCGTCCCAGGGGGTGGATCCGCCCTGCTTCGGCCAGTCAAGAGCGAAGACGCGGTGAGATTCAGCCAGCGCCGGGATCGCCCGCCGCCAGCTAAGCGAGATGTTGTCGTTTCCAGCGCCGCTCAACAGCAGTATTGCGGGCCCGGTTGTGCCTCGCGTGACGACGCGGAGGGAGCCCTCTGGTTGGGGGATCCGCACCGAGACGCCGAGGTCGGCGGCCGTGTCTCGTGTGTCTGTCATGGATCGAGTTTAAGTCATTGCAGTAATTACTGCAATGACTGTATTCAACCCGTGCTCGGTATGCGTCCGCGGGGTATCAAGCAATCCTGCCGCTTCGGGTAGCGAATTCCTCGGGGGTCGTGGCCGTCTTCGAAGGAGTCGAACATCCGCATCGCGCCAGCGATATCCTCACAGGTGCGTCCGCGCGCCAGAGCGCCGCGTGATGCAGACATCCCGCCCGCACCGCCACCGGGGAGTCTCGACAGTGGCAATCCTCGCCGTTATCGTGGGCCACGAGGCGGCGGTTCCGCCGCGTGAGGAGCGTGATCATGCTGGTATTCGGAATCATTCTGATGGTGATCGGCGCGATCGTCGCATGGGCGGTGCCGGGCATCTGGCGACTCGAGGGCTTCGACTGGGCGCTCATCGGCTACATCCTGCTCGCAGCGGGGGCGGTGCTCACCATCCTTGGGATCGTGCAGCTGGTGCGGCGCGGACGCGCGACCACGACGACGCACACGGCCGTGGATCCTGCGGCGGGCACGCGTACGGACCACGTCGAGCGGCGCGACGACCTCACCTGAGCCAGGAGGGGGAGCACGCGTCATGTCGTGCGCGTGCTCGACGAGCGCCATTGCGCCTACGGGGCCACGTCACTAGCCTCTCCGCATGGCCGAGATTACGGCGGGCGAACTGCTCGACGTCGAGCATGCGGGCTGGCGCGCGCTGTGCGCTTCTCGGGGCGGCACCTTCTATGGCGAGCTCATGTTGCCGGACGCGCTGTTCATTCTTGTGAACGGAGCGACGATGACGCGTGACGATGTCGCCGCCAGCTTGGATGGCGCACCGGGATGGGACTCCTATGAGCTCGTCGAGGCGCGTCTCGTGCCGATCGCCGATGACGTCGCCGCACTCAGCTACCGCGCCACGGCGACCCGTGCGGATCTCCCGGAGCCGTTCACCGCGCTCATGTCCACCGTCTATCACCGCGTCGACGGGCGGATCCGCCTGGCGCTCTATCAGCAGACGACCATCACCCACTGACTCGGGCTCGCCCGTCGTGGTGCTGTGCCGCCAGCCACGAGTGACGTGCGCGACCTTCGGGTCGAGGCCGGTGTGACCGCGCGTCTCGGGTGATGACGAAGGCCACTGGGGCGGCACGAAGCTGCCGTGAGTGGCGCATGCTTGCCAACAACTTAAAGGTCTAAGCTATATTGGTGGGGCCTTCACTTTGTAGGGCGGAGGCATCGACGCCGACCCGGCGTGAATAGTGATAGGAAAGCCATGGCGCAAAGAAGCGTAACTCTAGGGGGAATTGTCGACGTCCCGACGGGCCTCTTCATCGACGGGCAGTGGGAAGTGGCCCACGACGGCGCGACCGTCGCGAACATCAACCCCGTCGACGGACAGACGCTGGCCGAGGTCTCAGCTGCGGGCAGCCCCGACGTAGACAGGGCCGTCGAGGCAGCGCGGCGTCAGTTCGACTCCGGCCAATGGTCGTCGATGTCTGGGGCGGATCGAGCAGGTCTCCTGCAGCGTCTCGCTGATCTTATGGACCGCGACGCCGAGAAGCTGTCGACCATCCAGTCGTTCGAGAACGGAGCGCCGAGGCTCGCCGGCGCGATGTTCGACGTGCCCGGCTCGGCAGCGACGCTACGGTATTTCGCTGGCTGGGCCGACAAACTGACCGGGACAGTCATCCCGACGCCGGGCTTCATGGGGCGCGAAATGCTGTCCTACACGGTGCGCCAGCCGCGAGGAGTCATGGCCGCCATTGTCCCCTGGAACACGCCGCTCGCCGCGAGTATCAACAAGCTCGCCCCCGCTCTCGCGGCCGGGTGCACTGTCGTACTGAAGCCGTCGGAGGAAGCGCAGCTCGCGGTCCACTATCTCGGCCTCCTGATCCAGGAAGCGGGCATTCCCGACGGGACGGTCAACATCGTCACCGGTGTCGGCCAGGTCGCCGGAGCCGCGCTCGTCGCCCACCCCGGCGTTGACCACATTTCATTCACAGGCAGCCCAGAAATCGGCAAGCAGATCGCCCGCACCGCGGCGGACAGCCTCACACACGTCACGTTGGAACTCGGAGGGAAGTCACCTCAGCTCGTTTTCGCTGACGCGGACATCCGCCGCGCACTTCAAGACACCGCGACCGGTCTTTTCGTGAACCAGGGGCAGATCTGCGCCGCCGCATCGCGTGTTCTCGTGCACCGCGACGTCTATCGCGAATTCGTCGACGGCCTGGGCGCTGCGGCCGCGTCCATGCGGGTGGGGGATCCGAACGTCTCCGGCAATCAGCTGGGGCCGGTCATCAGTCAACGTCAGCTGGACCGGGTGCTCGGCTACATTCACGCTGGCAAGGAGGAAGGCGCTCGCCTTGTCGCCGGAGGGTCGCGCGTGGGGAGCAAGGGCTTCTTCGTCGAACCTACGATCTTCGCTGATGCGACCAATGACATGACGATCGCGCGCGAAGAGATCTTCGGTCCGGTCGGTACGGTTATTCCCTTCGATGACGACGAGCATGCGCTCGCCCTTGCCAATGATTCTGCATATGGGCTCACCGCTACCGTGTGGACGAGCGACATCTCGCGCGCGCATTCGTTGGCTCACCGCCTCCGCTCCGGAACGGTGTGGATCAACGGGTGGGGTGCGGTAAATCCGGCCCTCCCGTGGACGGGGTTCAACGGCAGCGGAACTGGCACCGAGCTTGGCCTGCGCGGCCTGGAAGAGGTCACTGAGGAGAAGGTCGTGAGCGTGATGCTCTGAGCGGGTGCGGACCTTCTCACTTCCGCTCCTCCCCTTCACAAAACCTCGAACTCCTTCTTCATGAAAGGTCAACCAGAAATGTCATCGAACCCGACTGTCCAATGGGACTACATCGTCGTGGGTGGGGGCACAAGCGGCGCGATCATGGCCTCCCGCTTGAGTGAGGACCCTTCAGTGCGCGTACTCGTTCTGGAGGCCGGTCCAGATTTTCCTGCTTCCGAGGCGCCGTCTGATTTCAGCGGCATCGATCTTGAGGCCATTGGTCGTCTCGCGGAATATCCGGACCTGTACTGGCCGCAGGTGGTTGCGCGTCCGAACGGCACGCAGGAGCCGATGCTCTACGAGAGGGGGCGCGGCGTGGGCGGGAGCTCATCCATCAATGCCATGGTCGCGCTCCGGGGCTCGTCCGAGGACTACGATTCGTGGGCCGCTGAGGGGGCGTCCGGCTGGGCTTTCGCCGACGTGCTGACATCCTTCCGTCGGTTGGAACGGGACCTTGATTTCCCCGAATCAGATTTCCATAGCTCAACCGGGCCGATTCCCATCTATCGCGAGCCCGAGTCCGAGTGGGGAGGGATCGACCGAGCGCTCAAAGAATCGGCGCTTCTCGCCGGTCACCCATGGACTGAGGACGCGAATGCGCCCGACGCGACCGGCGTCTCCCCGGTGCCGGCGAACTACCAGGACGGCAAGAGGGTGTCGACGAACGCCGGTTACCTTGAGGCCGCGCGATCGCGCTCGAACATCACGATCAAGGGTGACGTGCTCGTCGACCGGGTACTCATCACCGATAGCGTCACGCGTGGAGTGCAGTTGGCGGACGGCTCGACCCACCGCGTCGCAGAGGGCGGCGAGGTGATCCTCAGCGCGGGAGCCATCAACTCACCGACCATCTTGCAGCGGTCAGGCATCGGCCCCGCTGACCTGCTCGCGCAGCTCGGGATCGATGTTGTCGCGGATCTCCCGGTTGGGGACGGTCTTCAAGACCACGCTGGTGTGTGGCTGGCCTTCCCCTCGACCGACGCAGCGCGACGCAGCACGAGTCCTCGTCCCACGCACATCCTGCTTCGTTACAGCTCGAACATCGGTGAATCGCGGCCCAATGACATGATGATGATGGGCGCGAACGAGGCGTTCTTCCCTGGGCAGCACGGGTCAGCGCTGGGTGTCATTCTGCACCAGCCCTTCTCCCGTGGGTCGGTCCGAATCACCTCGACCGATCCGGCGGTCGGCCCCGAGGTCGACATGAACCTGCTGCAGCATCCTGCCGATCGCGCCCGCATTTCCGACGGGCTGCGGCGGGCTCACGAGCTCTTGGAGAGTCCGCCCTTCAGTGAATACGTCGTGCGGCAGCCCGCACGTCTCGACGAAGAGGCGCAGCGAGCACGGGCGATGTGGGTGTGGCACGCATCCTCCACGTGCCGCATGGGCGGTGCTGATTCCGCGCAGGCGGTCGTGGGTCCTGACGCGCGCGTGCGGGGGGTCGATGGACTTCGAGTTGCGGACGCATCGATCATGCCATCGGTGCCCAGCGCGCCGACGAATATCGCAGCGATGATGATCGGGGAACACGTCGCCGCCATCATTCGACGCGACATCAGGGCTTCACGTAATTGACCTCTTTACGTTGGCGGTCGGAATAACAAGCGCAGTGAGATATCCACGTCAGCTTCGTCTCCTCGGCCGGAGGCGAGCGGCGACTCTATTGTGTTAATTAGACGTCTATCTACCGTCTTGGGTGCTAATAGTTAGCGACCTTTCGTGGCGGTGTGAACTGGGAGTGCTTTTCAATGACGAAACGTAATAACCTGTACCGGAGAATCGGCGTGCTGTTTGTTGGCGGGATCGCATTTTCCGTGGCGAGTGGGTGCGCAAATAATCCCGACGCGGGAAACGCCGACGGTGAGCAAATCGATGGTCCGTCATTAGCGATCGCCGTCGAACAACCGGTCACCGGAGGGTGGGATCCAACCCAATGGACATTCTTGCAGTACTCGCAGGTTTCGCAAGCGGCGTATGAGAGTCTTCTGCACGCTACTGTCGAGGGCGACTTCTCTCCAGGGCTTGCCACCGACTGGGGCTTTGAGTCTGCCCTCGAGTTTCGAATGTCCCTCCGAGAGGGCGTCACCTTCAGTGACGGCGAGGCGTTCGACGCCGCCGCTGTCAAGGCCAACCTCGAGTACGGCAAGGCGTCGGACGGCAGAGGCGCCGCTCTCGTTCAAGCTGTCGACTCGGTGGACGTCGTTGACGAATACGAGGTGGTCATTCATCTGAGCACTCCTGTGCCGGATCTGGAGCTGATTCTGAGTCAGAACATGGGGATGATGGTCAGCCCCGCCGCGCTGGGGAAGCCCGCGGACCTCGTCAACGCGCCAGTCGGGGCCGGCCCATACGTTTTCGACGCCGCGGAATCAATCGAAGACTACTCGTACGTGTTCACCAAGAACCCTGACTACTGGGATGCCGACAATGTCGAATTCTCTGAACTCACCTTTCGCGTGATGTCAGACGCGCAAGCGGCCTTCAGTGCGCTGCAGGCAGGGGAGGTGAATCTCTCCTGGGCGACCCAGCTCGACGCGGATGCCGCGGAGTCTGCTGGCATCAACGTCTACGAGTCCGCTGGTCCGACGGTAGCTGGACAGTTCGTCGACTTGAATGGTGAACTGAACCCGGGTCTCGCAGACGAGCGTGTCCGGCAGGCGATCAACTACGCGATCAACCGTGAAGCAATCGCGGAGAACGTCATCATGGGATCGCCGACAAGCCAAATGTTTAGTCCTGAATCTGATTCGTTCGTTGACGCCCTCGACGACGCTTATCCATATGACCCGGAACGCGCTAAGCAGCTTCTCGTCGAGGCGGGCTATGCGGACGGGTTCACGTTCGCCGTCGGTTCCGTGGCGGCTCACCAGGTTCCTCTTCAGGCCGTGGCCGAGGACTTGGCTGCAGTAGGCGTGACACTTGAAATGGAGCTGCCACAGTTGGCGGAATTCGTCCCTGCGGCTATCAGCGGAAAGTTTCCCGCTGTGTTCGCTCCCGTATCATTCGCAAGTCCGTCACTCGACTTTCAGAATTTCATTTCCACGGAGGGCTCGAAGAACACCCGAAAGTACGAGGATGCGGATCTGATCGCGGCGCTGGATGACTCAGCGTTCCTGGAGCTCGAAGAGCGAACGGTCGAATACCAGAAGATCAACACCGTCCTCACAGAAGAAGCGTGGTTCTTCCCGGTCGTTCGGATGAATGCTTACTACTTCTACGACGAGACCGTGGACGGTCTCGAGCGGCCGGTGGGTCACCCGCTCCCAACGATCCGCACTCTGCACCCGAGTTCTGAATGACTCTCGGCTGCCACGGCGAGCGTGCGCGCCAGTATCGATGCGCATGAGCTGTGAAGAATCGAGGGCCAGGCGTGCGGCCGGCGTGATCAGGAGGCCCGTGCCACCTCATGATCGCGTCGGCGCGTTGCCTCTGCCGACCACACCGATGCGCCGATACGTCGACTGAGCGTCTCCGCGGCGGCGAGATGCTCCTCGGCGACCGCGTTCCACCCCTGCATCCGGGCCAGGATGCCGAGATGAAGATCGACCGGGCCGGCGTCGATGGTGCCGTTCGTGGCCACCATCGACCCGTAGGGCTGCAACAACTCGTAGAGGACGCCCGCGTGCTGGTGAAGCGACAGCTCCTCGCAGGCGAGCGTGAAGTAGTGGAGCGCGTGGAGCCAGAGGAGGTCTCGCGGTAGGCGTTCGAAATTCGTCGCCGCGAACTCGTCGATGACCGCCGTCGCGTCCTCCTGATGCCCGGAGCGCGACAGCGCGAGCGCGAGCGCTGCGTTCCACGCGGGGAGCCCGTCGGTGAGCGCTTCGGCCTGCTCCCGGACCGCGTCCATGATCTCGGGTAGCCGCCCCTGGAGCATCCGGAAAGTGAAAAGCTGCCCGGCGAACCAGGTGTAGGCGTCGGCCTGTTCGCTCTGCGTTCCGAGCTCGAGCGCCATCGCGGCCAGTCGCTCGGCCTCGTCGAAATTCCCACGCGCGCCCTGACGCATCGCCTGCCACGTGCGCAGCAGCCAGGTTCGCGCGGGATCTGCGCGAACCTCTGCCAATCGCACCGCTTCGTTGACATAGCGATCCGCAATCGAGAACTCCCCGAGACGCATCCGTGACTGGGCGGTCCCCACCGCGGCCGACAGACGCATCTGCCGGTCTCCCAGACGATTCGCGAGCGACATCAGCCGATCGTTCATGAGTGCGCACTCGGCCGGATCCTCGAACAGCGCGTGCAACACGGCGTACCGGTGCGCGAACACGAGAGCGAGGGCCTGCGGATCCCCGCTCTCTTCGGCGATGTCCAGCGCGCGCTTCGCAGCCGACAGAACCTCGTCGCGGAGGGCCGACTGCCGCACATGCTCCAGAGCCCACGCGCTCAGCAGCTTGGCGCGTGCGGGGAGGTCGTCGTCGGGACTGTGCGCGAGAGCCACCTCGATGTACTCGACGCGCTCGTCGTCGATTGCGGAGGTGTTCGACCACCATCCGCGGTTGTTGGCGAGCACCGCGGTCGTCAGACGCTCGGGGTCGTCGGCGCTCCGCGCGAGCCGGGAGGCTTCCAGAAGAGTGTCGCGGTACTGCGGCTGTGCGAGTCGCTGCTGGGCGCGCCCGAGCTCGATGAGGAGGTCGCACCGCAGCGTCGTGGGCGTCGCGGCTTCCATGAGACGTAGCGCGTCGCCGAGGAGTTCCTCGCCAGCGGCCGGCGCCCCACGGAAGAGCGCCTGCCTGCCCGCGGCGAGGAGGTGACGCACTGCGCGTTCGATACCGTCGACCACGTCGGAGCGCCGGTAGTGGTGCGCAATCAGCTGGTGATCGACCGCGACATCTCCGGTGTCGTCGCTGTCGAGGGCGCGGGCGATCTGCGCGTGCAGCGCGGCTCGCTCGGAGGCGGGGAGAGAGTCGTAGAGCACCGCGCGCACGATGTCGTGGCTGAATCGGTAGCGGAGAGGCTCCCCTTCAGCGTGTTCGATCAGTCGGTGGTGCAGCGCCGCGCTGAGGGCGGCGTCGCGCTCGGCTGGGGATATGCGCTCGAAGAAGTCGGTGAGGCGGAGTGGTGCGAACGTCGTACCGAGAACGGCGGCCCGCCTCAGCAGGCCGCGGGCGGCAGCCGGGAGAGCCATAATTCGACTCTCGATCACGCGACTCACTCCCGCGGGCGGCGGGGGGAGTTCGGTGGACGACGGCCGCTCGATGACCAGCTGGCGCGTGAGTTCGAGCATGAAGAGCGGATTGCCGCCTGATGCATCGAGGATGTAGTCGCGTCCCCACTCCGGCAGCCGGTCGTCGTCCGACATCCGTCCGCTCTCGTTGTCGATGAGCTGTCCCGCCTCGTGGAGACCGAACCGTCGGAGCGCGAGGTGGCTGACCTGCCCCGACTGCCGCAGCAGATCAGTGAGGGGCGAATCGTCGCCGGAGTCAATCTGGCGATCGCGCACGCAGACGATGACGAGCGCGTTGACGCGCCGCGGGCTATGCAGCAGGTGATGGATGGCGAGTTGCGACTCGTGATCGGCCCACTGGGCATCGTCGATGACAATGAGCCCCGGCTCCTCGCGGGTCGTGGCAGACAGCCAGGCGGCGATGGCGTCCAGGGCGCGGTGGTGATCCGCGTCGTCGCGGCGCGCACCATGATCGCCAAGGTCGTCGTCGACGTCGCCCCGCCAGCCCGGCAGGACCTGAGCGAGGTCGGGCGCGCGGCGTCGGAGCTCCGCCTCGTGCCGTGCGGGCAGGGGAGTGGCGAGATGCGCCTGCAGCAGCTGCGCGAACGCGCCGAATGCTGATCGGGTGGAGAACTCGCAGCGCGCCCGCAAGACGGTGACGCCTCGCGCGCTGAGCCTGTCAACCGCCGCGTCGGCAAGCCGCGTCTTTCCGATTCCCGGTTCGCCGCTGATCGTGACAACTCGGAGGCCGTCACCGCTCTCGCGCCAGGCCCGGTCGATGACGGCGAGCTCGTCGCGGCGGCCGACCAGGGTTTCGTCATGAGCGGCACTGAGGGGCGCGGCAGGCGTCGGCGATTCCGGCTGGTCCGCGGCCAGCGGATCCGCAGCCCCCGCCAGCAATGCGCGGTGCAGGCCCGCGAGCAGGGATCCTGGCTCCGTACCCAGCTCATCGATGAAGATCTCTCGCGCCTGACCGTATGCGTCGAGCGCCTCAGCCTCGCGCCCCGCCTGGCGCAGCGCGCGCATCAGCTGATGCCACGTCGACTCGCGCAGCGGGTCGGACGCGAGCGCCGCGCGCAGCTCGTCCAAGAGCGAAGCTCCGGCCCCGCACGCGAGCGCGGCCTCCGCGCGGTCGTGGCGGGCGATCCGCCTTCGTTCTTCGAAGTGCAATGCCGAGAGCCTCAGCCCGCGCGCTTCGGCGAGGTCGCCCAGGGCCGGACCGCGCCACACATCGAGCGCCTCGGTGAGCGTCTCCAGCGCACGCGAGTGCTCGCCGACCTCGAGCTGCGCGCATCCTGCCTCGTGCAGTGCGGTGAAGCGCACCGTATCGAGATCGAGTCGAGACGGATCGAGGCGGTACCCGCCCGCGACGAATTCGATCTCGAGGCGTAGCTGCTTGCGCAGGCGCGAGATGTGCGCCTGTAGCGCATGGGGAGCATCTGCGGGCTGCTCGTCATTCCACAGGTCGTCGATCAGCGTGTCGACGGGCACGGGGCGGTTCTCGCTGAGGGCGAGCCTCGTCAGGGCGATGCGCTGACGACGACTGCGCAACGGGACCAGGACGCTGTTGACGTGGGCCTCAATCGAGCCCAGCAGACCGACGCGTGTGCTCGCCTCCACCTGTCCCATTCGGCTTCCCCCGTTCGCCCGAGACGGCGCATCGACGTCGTCTCGGTTGGATCCCCGCGACGACAGGGATCGCGACGGCGTGACGCCTCTCCCTCACCTTACGCAATAGTCCTCGATATCGATATGCTGATGAGGGCGTGTTTTCTCCCCTGACGCCTCTGACAACTTCATGAAGGGCCCGGCGATGCGTCGCACAGTTTCCCTCGTCGTCGGCATGTTTGTCGCCGCCGCGCTGCTCATTGTTCCCGCGACTCCGGCGGTGGCCGAGTCGGTGCCGGACACGACCGACGTCACGCCTCCGGCCGCGGCAGCCACCTGGCGCGGAACCGTTTCAGACGCGGTTCGTGCCTTGCCCACTCGTGCGGATCACCGAGCCGGGTACGACCGCGGCAAGTTCGCTCACTGGATCGACGCCGACGGCGACTGCCAGGACACGCGCGCCGAGGTGCTCGTCGACGAATCGACGTCGGCGACGGCGGGCGGATGCACGATCCGTACCGGAACCTGGACTTCGTACTACGACGGTGTGACGACCACGAGTGCGTCTGCGCTCGACATCGACCACGTGGTCCCGCTCGCCGAGGCATGGCGATCGGGCGCACACGCCTGGAGCGCGGAGACCCGCAAGCGCTTCGCCAATGACCTCGATTCGCCACGATCGCTCGTCGCCGTGACCGCGTCGTCGAACCGATCGAAGAGCGACCGCGACCCCGCCGAATGGCTGCCTGCGCAGAACACATGCCGGTACGCGAAAGACTGGGTGGCGACGAAGATCCGGTGGGGACTGTCGGCCGATCGCGCCGAGAAAAACTCGCTCGCCTCGCTCGGCGAACGGTGCTTCGGCGACATCACGGTTCGCATCGCGAACCCCGGCAGCGGCCCGGAGAGCGGCAGCGGCGGCGGTGGGTCAAACTCGATTCCCGTGTACCGGTTCTGGTCGTCGACGTTCGATAACGCGCACTTCTACACGATCAACACGCGCGAGGCGCAGAACCTCCACTCGGGCGACCGCAACTGGGCGTACGAGGGCAAAGACTTCCGCGTCTTCCCCGTGAAGAACAAGCGTTGCCAGCCGGGAACGAAGGCGGCGTTCCGGTTCTGGTCGTCGTCGTTCCAATCGCACTTCTATACGATCAACGCCGCCGAGGCGAAGAAGATTCGCCGGACGGACAAGAACTGGAGCTTCGAGGGCACCGGCTTCTGCGCGGCGATGTCGACCACCGGCACCGTGCCGGTGCACCGCTTCTGGAGCGCGAAGTTCGGCAAGCACTTCTTCACGGCGAACGCCAACGAGGCGAACATGTTACGCCGGTCCGACCCGAACTGGACCTATGAGGGCGTGGCCTGGCAGTCCCCGACGTCCGGCGCACCCTCGCCGGACCTCGAGGATCCGCCCACGCCGAAGCCCAAGCCGAAGCCGGACGGCGTCGCGCCTCCGTCACCGAACGGCTGGGACTGCCCCGCAGGGTACCCGATCAAGGGAAACCACGCGAGCTCGGGCGAGCGGATCTACCACATGCCCGGGGGCGGGTACTACGACCGCACCAGGCCTGAGGAGTGCTTCGCCAGCGAGCGTGACGCGCGCGACGCCGGCTACCGCCGTTCGAAACGCTGACGGCGGCTACCGCCGGCGACCCGCGATCGAGCGGATGAGCCACGCGATGACGGCAATCAACACGAGCGCGATGCCGACCCAGAGCAGGAAGCGAACCGCCTCGACGATGCCGCCGAGCACCAGCAGCACCACGGCGACGATGACGATGATCCACAACAGAATGTTCATACTCGCCACTGTATGCACATCGAGAGGACGCGGACAGGGGGTTGACGACGACGCTCGTGTCGTCCAAGGGGCCAGCCGCGCTTCCCGTGGCGGTCTGGCGCCGCGTTGTCAACCTCCTTCCCGCAGCGGTCTGCGGTCGCTAACGTGCGCCGCATGGCTTCACTGTGGCAGCTGACCGCTCCCCGCATCCCGACCGACGAATGGCGCGCCGTGCCAGGCACGGTGGACGCGATCGTGGTGGGCGCGGGCCTCACCGGCCTCGTCACGGCCGTGCTTCTGGCCCGCGCCGGTGTGCAGACCGTCGTCCTCGAAGCCCGAGAAATCGGCGCGGCGACGACCGGAAATACGACCGGCAAGCTCAGTATTCTGCAGGGCGACGTCTTCTCGGAGATCCGTCAGCACAGCGGCGAAGACGTGCTGCACGCATACGCGCAGGCGAATCTCGAGGGGCAGGCGTGGTTGTTGCGCGAGCTCGAACGGATGGGGGTCGCGTTCGACCGCCGGCCCGCGGTCACCTACGCCGCGGCGGACGCGGACGACGTCGACACCCAGCTCGCCACGCTCGAGGCTGAGCGGACCGCCATGGAAGCGGCGGGGATCGAGGTCGTTCCCGACGCCACGACAGAGGATCCCCTCGCCGCCGTGGGCGCTGTGCGGCTTGGCGATCAGGCCCAGCTGCAGCCCATGGCGGTGTTGGCGGGGCTGACCGACGAACTGCGCGAGCGCGGCGGCCGGATCGTGACGGGCTGCCGCGTACGCGACGTGCAGGAAAGCGGCGAGGGGGTCTCGGTCGTGAGCGATCGCGGCACTATCGCGGCCGCGCGGTGCGTGCTCGCGACGGGATTTCCGATCCTCGACCGTGGACTGTTCTTTGCGAAGCTCGATCCGTCGCGCTCGTACGCCGTGGCGTACCGGCTTCCGCACGAGTCGCCGCCTCGAGACATGTATCTCTCCCTGGGGCGGTCGGGCCGGTCGCTGCGCACGGCGACGGGAGCGAACGGCGAGGAGCTCCTCGTCGTCGGCGGAGGACCGCACGTCACGGGCAGGTCGCCGGACACGGCACGTGCGCTCGGTGGCATCGATGCGTGGACTGCGGAGCGGTTCTCTTCGCCGGAGCGCGTCGCTTGGTGGGGCGCACAGGACTACAGAACCCACTGGCGGCTCCCGTTCGCGGGCGCACTGCCGCGCGGAGGCGGACGCATTTACACGGCGACCGGATACAACAAGTGGGGCATGACGAATGCCGTCGCGGCCGGGCTGACGATCGCCGCCGACATGCTCGGAGGGCACCTCGAGTGGGCCCACACGCTGCGCGAGCGCGCGTTGCGGATTCCGGCGGTGAAGGCCGCAGTCGGTGCCAACGCCGAAGTGGGGCGACGGGTGATCGTTGACTGGGCCTCGAGCGAGGCTGGCACCGGCGGCGGCGATGATGAACCCGCTGAGGGCGACGGGATCGTCGTGCGCGAAGGAGCTTCGCCGATCGCGATCTCCCGTGTCGACGGATCCATCTGTCGTCTGTCAGCCGTCTGCCCGCACCTCGGCGGAATCGTGACGTGGAACCGTGCGGAGCGCAGCTGGGACTGTCCTCTGCACGCCTCGCGGTTCTCCGCGACGGGCGAGCGTTTGGAGGGACCAGCCGTCGACGATCTCGCGTCCGCACCCGTGTGAGCGAGATGTGAACGCTGCGTGGTTGTCTGAGGGATCTCGCACGCGCACAGGAAAGCAGCACGCACCATGCCATTCACACGCAACGTCAGTACCCCCAGGATCACGACCGTCGCCACTCTGGTAGCAGCCACATTGATGCTCGGCGGATGTTTCTCAAACCCGATCGACGAGGTCGTGGACCAGATCGATGAGGCAGTCGCCGGGGAAGCAGCGGCTGAGGCGGCCGCCGATGACGAGCAGGCTGACGCCATCGAGGTCGAGGTCGAGGATTCGGACGGCGAAGTCGGACTCACGTCGGGCAATACCGTCCCCGACGGGTTCCCCGCCGAGGTGCCGTACATCGACGGCCGGATCATCGTCGGACAGGTCGCGGGTACGGGAGACAACAAGCTGTGGAGCCTTGGGATCGCGGTCGACGATGTCGAAGCCGCGTTCGCCGAGCAGGTCGAACTCGTCCGTGCAGAGGGTTTCGAACCCGGACTCGACAGCCCCGACGGTCTTCTCAAGCAGTTCTCGAAGGACGGCCTGGCGCTGTCGGTGAGCGCCTCCGAACTGGCGGACGGACAGCCGATGGTGATGGTCCAGGTCCAGAGCACGGCCTCTGACGATGGATCCTCCCGGCCCGAGGACGGAGCGAACGATGCGGACACAGACAACGCCGACGCAGTGGACGGCGACATCGTCTGTGAGGACGGCGATGCCGCCGCTCGTGCCGAGATTCCGAACGAACTCGCGGAGCTGAGCGTGCCCTTCTACCCGTGCCTGGTCGAGATGTCCGCGATCCCGGGAAGCGACCCGCTGTTCGTCGGGGAGTACGACACGGATCACCCGTCGGTCCTCGTCGAGGCCGAGATCCTCCTGCAGTTCGAAGGATCCGATTGGGAGGTCACCAGCCGCGCGAACGAGGGCGACAACACGATCACTCAGGCCGAGATGCCCGGATACTCGCTCGTCGTGGTGGTCGGCCCGAGCCGGATGCCCGACGCCGAGAGCAGCGTTCACTACACCTTGCGCCCCCAGTGACCACGGATCCGCGCCCCTGATGGAATCGCGGAGGACAATGGGCGTATGTCGTTCCCGCTGATCCCCGAGCTTCCGAAACCGCAGTATGTGATGTCGCAGGAGGGCTTCCGACTCGCGACGTACACGTGGGGTGACGAGGACGCGCCCACCGTCGTCGCGGTGCACGGCTTCGCTTCCAGCTGCCGCGACAACTGGGTGAACACGGGGTGGGTCAGCCGCCTCGTGCGAGAGGGGTTCCGCGTGCTCGGGATTGACCAGCGCGGGCATGGCGCGAGCGAGAAGCCCCACAGCCCCGAGGACTATACGATGGACGCGCTCGTCGCCGACGTCGGCGCCGTCCTCGACACGTACATGGTCTCGCCGGTCTCCTATCTCGGCTACTCGCTCGGAGCGCGTGTCGGATGGCACGTCGCGCACGGGTTCCCGCTGCGCGTGGGCCGCGCGATCCTCGGCGGCATCCCGGATGGGCGTCCCCTCGGCCGTCTCGACATCGCTCAGGCGCGCGCGTATATCGAGGACGGAACCGAGGTGACGGATCGGGTCACGCGCAACTACGTCACGCTCGCCGAGCGGGTCGCCGAGAACGACCTCCGCGCACTCGTCGCGCTCGCGGCGGGCATGCGATTCGGCGACGAGGATCCGGATCTCGGGGATCCGCCGCAGCAGCCGATCCTCGTCGCGACGGGATCCGAGGATCGGATCCTCGAGGAGTCTCGCGAGATCGCCGCCGGGCTGCCCGACGGGAGCTTCGTGGAACTGCCGGGGCGGCACCACTTCAACGCGCCGGGGTCGCGAGACTTCAAGGCGGCCGGCGTCGACTTCCTCAGGGCGGGGCGCCAGGACTGACCGCGACTGAAGCCCGTCGACAGGACGACGGCAGTTCGTGGACGGGCGCCGGGTTGACGCCGGATGAGCCCGGTGGGCCAAGAGTGTTGCCGTAGTCGTGCATCGGACGGTCGGCGAGGGCTGAGGCGGCCGGTCGTTCAGGCGATGACGTCGACGACGCGCGTCTCGCCGCGTACCGGCGTGAGCGCTCCAGAGGTCCAGGCCGCGACGTCGGCGTCGAGCGCGTCGAGCTCGGCGGCCGGAACCCACACCGCGAACGTGGCGGCGTCGGCGTACGCCACGTCATCGAGCACGGATCCGTGCTGCGACACCCAGTCGCGCAACAGATGGTCGACGCGACCTGCGTCAGCGTGGGGAACCGCGATCGCGGCGTGCGTCAGCGCTCGACGATGCACGATCCGTGCGCGATCGAGCGTTTCGGAGACAGCATTGCCGTAGGCGCGCACGAGGCCGCCGGCTCCGAGCTTCACGCCCCCGAAGTAGCGCGTGACGACGGCGACGAGGTCGGTCATCCCGCGGCGGCGCAGCACCTCGAGCATCGGCACGCCTGCGGTCCCCGAGGGCTCGCCATCGTCTGATGAGCGCGCCTGGTCGCCCGTGGCGCCCGTGACCATTGCGACGCAGTTGTGTCGCGCGTCCCAGTGCTGCTTGCGGATCTCCGCGATGAACGCGTCGGCCTCGTCAACGGACCCGACGGGCTGCAGGTGGGTGATGAATCGGGATCGCTTGATCTCGATTTCGTGGTCGACGCGCCGCGCGATCGTCGCGGGATACTCGGCCATCCTTCGAGGCTACCGGCGCACCGCGCCCAGGCGGGTCGGGCAGACTGGGGCGGATGCCTTCCCTGCTTGCTGCCGCGCGTGCCGCGGGCGACGACTCCGATGCCCTCTACGACGCATTCCTCGGCTGGTCGCTCGAGAAAGACATCGAGCTGTATCCGGCGCAGGACGAGGCCGTGATGGAGCTCGTACAGGGGAACAACGTGATCCTCGCCACCCCGACCGGAACGGGTAAGTCGCTCGTGGCGATCGCCGCGCACGCCATCGCCCTCGGCCGCGGGCAGCGCACGTATTACACCGCGCCGATCAAGGCGCTCGTGAGCGAAAAGTTCTTCGCGCTCGTCGAGACATTCGGCGCCGAGAACGTCGGCATGGTCACGGGCGACTCGTCGGTCAACGCCGACGCACCCATCGTGTGCTGCACGGCCGAGATCCTCGCGAATCTCGCGCTCCGCGAAGGCGCGGACGCTGACGTCAACCAGGTCGTGATGGACGAGTTCCACTACTACGGCGACCGCGACCGCGGGTGGGCGTGGCAGGTGCCGCTGCTGCTGTTGCCGCGCGCCCAGTTCCTCCTGATGTCGGCGACGCTGGGCGACACCACCGCCATCGAGCGCGACCTGACGGCACGGACGGGGCGCGAGACGGCCCTCGTCGCCGGAGCCGAGCGGCCCGTCCCCCTGCACTTCCGGTACGAACAGCGCCCCGTGCACGACGTAGTGGAAGACCTGCTCGCCGAACACGAAGTGCCCGTCTACATCGTGCACTTCAGCCAGGCCGGGGCGATGGAGCGCGCGCAGGCTCTCGCGAGCATCAACGTCACCTCCCGCGCCCAGCGTGACGAGATCGCCACGGCCCTCGGCGGATTCCGGTTCACCACGAACTTCGGCAAGACCCTCTCGCGCCTCGTGCGCGCGGGCATCGGCGTGCACCACGCGGGCATGCTGCCGCGCTATCGCCGACTCGTCGAGACGCTCGCGCAGCAGGGGCTGCTGCGCGTCATCTGCGGTACCGACACGCTCGGGGTCGGCATCAATGTGCCTATCCGCACGGTGCTCATCACGGCGCTGTCGAAGTACGACGGGACCCGCATGCGTCGGCTCGGCGCGCGCGAGTTCCACCAGGTCGCCGGCCGAGCGGGCCGCGCCGGGTTCGACCCGTACGGCAACGTCGTCGTGCTCGCTCCCGAGCACGAGATCGAGAACGCTCAGGCGATCAAGAAGGCCGGCGACGACCCCAAGAAGCGCAAGAAGGTGCAGAAGAAGCAGGCACCGAAGGGCTTCGTCAGTTGGAGCGAGCAGACGTTCGAGAAGATCATCGAAGCGGATCCGGAGCCGCTCACTCCGCGCATGCAGATGACGACCGCGATGCTGATCGGCGTCATCGCCCGCGGGGGAGATGTCGTCGCCAACGTCCGTGCGCTCGTCTTCGACAACCACCAGCCGCGACAGGAGCAGTACGCACTCGCGCGCCGCGCCCTCGAGCTGTTCCGCACCCTGCGCGATGCCGAACTCGTCGAGGTCACTGCAGTCGGCGAGATCCGCCTCGTCGTCGACCTGCAGCCGAACTTCGCCCTCAACCAGCCGCTGTCGCCGTTCGCGCTCGCCGCGTTCGACCTGCTCGATCCGGCAGGCGGCCCCGGATCCGTGGGCACGGGCGACTACGCGCTCGACGTCGTCAGCGTGGTCGAATCGACGCTCGACGACCCACGTCAGATCCTCGGTCAACAGGAGTTCAAGGCGCGTGGCGAGGCCGTCGGCGCGATGAAGCGCGAGGGCATCGAGTACGACGAGCGCATGGAACTGCTCGAGCAGATCACATACCCGAAGCCCCTCGACGAGCTGCTCTCCGAAGCGTTCGAGACGTTCGCGTCATCGCAGCCCTGGGTGCGCGACTTCCAGCTGTCGCCGAAGAGCGTCGTGCGCGACATGTATGAGCGGGCGATGAGCTTCGCCCAGTTCGTGCAGTGGTATCAGCTCGGACGCAGCGAGGGACTCGTGCTGCGCTATCTCTCCGATGCCTACCGCACGATCCGGCAGACGGTCCCGCCCGAGGCACGCACCGAGCCGCTCGAGGACATCGTCGAATGGCTCGGCGAGATGGTGCGGCAGGTGGATTCGAGTCTCGTCGATGAGTGGGAGACGCTGCTCGCCGGTCTCGACGCCCCGGAGGGGGAGGGGCCCGTCCTGCCGCCGTCGCCCGCGTCGGTCGTGCGGAACCGGCGGGCGTTCACCGTTCTCGTGCGCAACGCGCTGTTCCACCGGGTGCAGCTGGCGGCTCTCGAACGGGACGCCGATCTCACCGGCCTCGACCCGGATGCCGGCTGGCCCGCGGCGCTTGACGACTACTTCGACGAGCACGACGCGATCCTCGTCGGTGCGGCGGCGCGCTCGCCGCAGCTGTGCGTGATCGACGAATCGGATCCGTCAGTCTGGCGCGTCGAGCAGACGATCGACGACCCGGCGGGTCACCGAGACTGGCGGATCCGCGCGGAAGTCGACCTCGCGGAGTCGGCCGAAGAGGGCGAAGCGGTCGTCCGCGTCACGGAGATCGTCCGCCTCTGACCGGCCGACAAGTCCACAAGTCTCCGACGAGTCCGCTGCGAACAGCTGCGGACTCGTCGGAGACGTGTGGACTCGCGGGGAAGGTCGCGTCAGGCGGCGCCGGTGAGGCCGCGGGAGATCGTCGCCGCGGCCGCGAGCCACGCGCGCTGAGTCTCCGGCCGCAGGGCGCCGAAGTGCAGGTGACCGTCGATCATCGCGGGGTCGAACGGGATCTGCACGACGTCGCGCGTCAGCTTGCGGTATCCGTCGACCACGCGCCGGACCTCGTTCGCCGGCGCCTTCTGGTCGGCCTGGCTCACGATCGTCACCGCGTTCGCCGCGAGGCGCGCCGAGTGCTCGTCGCGATCGGCCAGTGCATCGAGCAACAGCGCGCCCGCCTCGGCGTGCTCGTCGCGTGTCGTCGTGGCGACGACCAGCTGATCGGTGCGGTCGATCATGCGCTGCCACAGCGGATCCGACTCGTCGTTGCCCGAGTCCATCACGATGAGGCGGTAGTAGCGCGCGGCGACGGAGTGGATGCGGTCGACGTCCTCCGCCGAGACGCGCTGCTCCGACGCGAGAGCGATCGGCTGCGACCGCAGCACATCGAACCGGTCCTGTCGCTGGTGGTGCACGAACTTCGCCACATCGGCCGCCTGCGCGTCCGCGGACAGCAGATGCTCCGCCGCCTCGAGCATGTCGTGCAGCGTGCCGTCGTGCGGGCCCTGCTCCGTGCGCCAGCCGAGCGTGCCGCGCGTCTGGTTGTTGTCCCACGACAGGACCCCTGCGCCGCCGAGCCGCGCGAACACGGCACTGAGCAGGATCGTGGTGGGGGTCTTTCCGGATCCGCCCTTGCCGTTCACGACGGCGATCGTGCGCGGTCCCGGCCAGTGCTGCGCGACCGACATCTGGTCCGCGCGCTCGGCGCGCTCCTCCGCGCCCGGACCCATGCGGATCCCCATGCGGGTCATCGCGCCACGGAAGCCGCGCGTGGCGGGCTCTTCGCGCGCGTCGCTCTCGAGTTCGCTCGTGAGGAACGTCTCGCGGTTCGCACGGCGGTTATCGAAATCGGCAGTCGACACGCTGCCGTCGGCCGGATCGTCGTCGGGTGCGCTGGATCCCGTGCGCACCGGGCCGGCATCGCCGGCGCGGCCGGCGGGGACGTACGACGGCCCCGTGTCCGCGGCGGCCGGGCGGGGCGGAGGCGGCGTCATCTGCACCGGCGCCGGCTCCCCCGCGGCGTACTCGACACGCTCGTCGCCGTCGACCACGAGCGGCCACTCGCCGTCGGGCTCGGTGACGATGACGCGCGTCGGGGCGCCCAGCTGCCGGGCGATCCCGGCGGTGAGGCGCACGATCTCGCGGCGTGCGTCCTCGGCGTGCGTCGTTGGGATCTGATGCGGCGTCTCGTCGACGACGAGGACTGCGGACCCATCCGGGTGGATCGTGGCGTGGAGCCCGTCCTCGTTCGAGCTGTCGCGCATGGCGCCCCCTTCGAAAATGCGCTGGTGGTGTGAAGCTCCCCAAGAGGGCAGCGGTTCCTCAGCCTACCGACTGTGTATCGATGGATCCCGAACCGACGTTCGTTGTCTATCGCGAAAGAATGCACTTTCTTGCGCCCGAATCGGCGCGCAGAACGACGTTTTCTAGCCGTACGCTCGAGATGACCGCTACCCGCGCGTGGCGCACCCGCCCGACGCATGAAGGAGTCAGATCGCGTGAGCACGCTCTACGAAGCCAGCCGCATCGAATGGGCTGAGCGAGAGGAACTGGCCGAGCGGATGATCCCGCTGATCGGCCGCCTGTACCGGCAGCACGGCATCGTCCCCTCGATCCTCGGACGCCGCCTGATCAACTGCTCGCCCCTCGAGATCCTGAAGGCGCACCGCTTCACCCGCAAGGTCGGCGACCAGGTGCTGGATCCCGTCAAGACTCTGGCCGTGCTCGAGGCGCTCGAACGCCTGGCTCCGGGGCCGGCTTCGCTCGATATCGCGCGACTCGTGACCGAGTTCGCCAAGGTCGGCGCCTCCTACGGCGGTCGCGAACTGGAGCAGTTCCTGCGCAGCGAGCTCGCCGAGGTCGTCGCCGCGGAGCCGGCGACCCCGACCGACGTCGTGCTCTACGGTTTCGGGCGCATCGGCCGCCTCGTCGCGCGCCTGCTCATCGCGCATCAGGGATCCGGTGACGGCCTGCGGCTGCGCGCCGTCGTCGTGCGCCGCGGGTCCGACGACGACCTGCTCAAGCGCGCCGAGCTGCTCAAGCGCGACTCCGTGCACGGCCCGTTCCAGGGCACCGTCGAGGTCGACGAGGAAGCGAACACGATCCGCGCGAACGGCACGCTGATCCAGGTCATCTATGCGAACGACCCCGCGAAGATCGACTACACCGAGTACGGGATCCACAACGCGATCGTCGTCGACAATACCGGGCGCTGGCGCGACGAAGAGGGCCTCGAGCAGCACCTCCGGGCGACCGGTGTCTCGCGCGTGCTGCTCACGGCCCCCGGCAAGGGCGACATCAAGAACATCGTCTTCGGCGTCAACAGCGACGAGATCGCCGACACCGACCGGATCCTGTCGGCCGCCTCCTGCACGACGAACGCGATCACACCGGTGCTCGCTGCGATCGACGAGGCGTACGGCGTTGACCGCGGGCACGTCGAGACGGTCCACTCGTTTACGAACGACCAGAACCTGATCGACAACTTCCACCAAGGATCGCGGCGCGGGCGCGCGGCGTCGCTCAACATGGTCATCACGGAGACCGGTGCGGCGAAGGCGGTCGCGAAGGCTCTGCCGCAGCTGAAGGGGCGCCTGACGGGCAGCGCGATTCGTGTGCCGACGCCGAACGTGTCGCTGGCGATCCTCAACCTCGATCTGAAGCGTGCGACGACGAAGGACGGCATCAACGCCTTCCTCCGCCAGACGTCGCTGACCGCCCCGCTCCGTCAGCAGATCGAGTACAGCGAGAACCCGGACGCGGTTTCGACCGACTTCGTCGGCACGAACCGTGCGGGCATCGTCGACGGACTGGCGACCATCGCCGACGGCGACGAGAACGTCGTGCTGTACGTCTGGTACGACAACGAGTTCGGCTACTCGGGTCAGGTGCTGCGCGTGCTCGAGCGCATGGCCGGTGTGCACCCGATGATCCTTCCCGTCCGTCAGCCGGTGGCAGCCGAGGGTGCACGGGAGGCCGTGCTGGCCTGATGTGTCAGATCGCGTCGTCCGCCGCGACGATGTCGATCTCATACATGTGCGACGGCGCCGACTCGTCGTGATTCGTTCGCGCCTCATCGATGAGCGCCTGGATGCGCTGGTGGAGGTCGCGGAACTCGTCGGGCGTCAGACGCGCGGCGTGCCGCGACATGACGCCATGCATCACCGCATCGCGCCCCGTGAGGTATTCCATCGACCAGGCGGCGGCTCGACGCACGATGTCGCCGTGGTCGGCAATGTGTCCGTCGACCACCACGGCGCCGAGCGCCTCGTCCGCGATCGGATCCTCGGCCGAGCCAAACGTGATCGACCGGATCGCCGGCACCCAGACGCGGTCGCGTCGGTCGCGCGCGCGGGACGGATCCTCTTCGATGATGCCTGCGTCCGCGAGCGTGCGGAGGTGGAAGCTGAGGCGGTTCGCGGGGATATCGAGCGCGTCGGCGAGGTCGGCAGCGCGAGCTGCGTCGAGGCGATCGAGTGCACGGAGGATCGCGCGGCGCACCGGGTGCGAGAACGCCTTGAGCATCGCGGTGGAGGCCGCGACCGATTCCTGCCCGTCACCGTCCATGCCACGAGTCTAACGAAACAGCACGAATAGTTGCGCAAGGTTAGTTGCGCAAGAAAAGCTGCGGGGTTATGGTGGCCGGTATGTCCACACCCTCCCTCTGGCGCACGCCGTCGTATCTCACGTGGTTGGTTGGCGACACGGCGCTCGGACTGACCCGCGCCCTCGTCGGGTTCGCGTTTCCCCTCATCGCGCTCGTGGTGACCGACGATCCTGCGCAGGCCGGCGCGATCGGCGGCGTCGGGCTCGCTGTCGCCGCCTTCTCGGGGATCGTCGGAGGCGTCTGGGCAGATCGGCACTCGCGGACGCGCCTGCTCGTCCTGGGTGCTCTGATCGGCGCCGTCGTCGCGGGCGGATTCATGGCGCTCGCGCTCGCCGACGCACTGACCTTCGTGGTCTTGCTCGCGATCGAGGTCGTGCTCGCGCTGCGCACGGGGGTCTTCGGGATGGCGGGGGAAGCGCTGCTCAAGGACATCGTGCCGAGCGGCGCGATCGGCCGCGCACAGGCGACCAACCAGGCACGCGACGCCGCCCTGAACCTCGGCGGCGGACCGCTCGGCGGCGTGCTGCTGACCGTCGGAGCGTGGTTCGTGGGGGCGGTGCTCCTCGCCTGCCAGGTGATCGCGCTCGTGACCGCGTGGCTTCTGCGGCGGCACGTGCCGGGGCATGCTCCGGTGCGTGCCGAGGCGCGACGGAGCGTGTTCGCGGAGGCTCGAGAGGGGTTCGCCTGGCTGTTCTCCCGGAGCGACCTGCGCGGCGTACTCGCGATCATCACGATCATCAACCTCGGACTGAGTACCGCGATAACCACCGTGATCTTCTCGCTCCAGCAGCGCGGGTTCTCTCCGACGGACATCGGCTGGATCGCCGCCGGCGCGGGGGCGTCGATGCTTGCCGGATCTCTTCTCGCGCCATGGTGCGTGGCTCACGTGCGTACCGGGATCCTTGCCGCCGTCGGTATCGCGGCGCTCGCCGCTGCTGTCGTCGCGCTGCCGTTCGTGGACGCCCTGTGGCCGACGGTCGCGCTGCTCGCGGGCGGCGCCTTCCTGATCCCCGCGCTCAACGCGGGCATGAGCGGCTACTTCATGGTCGCCGTGCCCACGCACCTCATCGGCCGCGCGAGCAGCGCCGCCTCGCTCTGCACGGCGGGGGCAGCGCCACTCGCGCCGGTGCTCGCCGGTGTCGGCCTCGCCGTCTTCGGGCGGCTCCCGACCCTCCTCTGTGCCGCAGCGCTGTGCGCCCTCGCGGCGCTGCTCGCCATCGCGAGCCGGCCGCTCCGTGCGCTCCCCGCCGAGAGCGGGTGGGCCGCGCACGCCGAGCGCAGCGCGCCTCCTTCTGTGTCCGTGACGCGCGCGGACTAGGATCGGAGGGGACGCGAGGAGGGGCCGTGAGGCGCAACGCAGAGGCGATAGAAGAGGGTGTCGCGATCGCCCTCGCTGCCGCGCGCCTGCAGCTGAAGAACCGGATCCTCGTCGACACGATCGTCGCGGGTGAGGACTTCGCCCTCGAAGCGTTCGGTGTGGATGCCCGGGAGGTGCTCATCGCGCTCGCGGACGAGCAGGACGGCGCGGCGTCGGCCATGACGACCGCCCGCGTGAAGGCCTGGGGGCGGCACTCGGATCCGCACGGCACGCACGATTACCGAGACCGCGACGTGCGCAACCTGCGTCGGCGTGCGAAGCAGTATGCGGGCGTGGCCAAGCGACTCCGTGCGCTCGCCGAGTCCGACGACGACGTCCATCGCCTCGTCGAGAAGGCCCGCGACGCCGCCTGGCACGACGTCGAGAACAACATCGACAACCGGCTTCGGATCGAGGCGATGCGCCCCGATGACGACCCGGACTACGCGCGCATGCGAGACGCGCGCATGGAGGCGCTGCGCCTCGTCGACCTGCAGAAGCTCTCCAGCGAGACGCGCGCGCGGGACGAGCAGACCGACGCCGCCAGCTGATACTCAGACACGCCCGACGCTCCGGAGGTGGGGGCGCCGATTTCCGCTCCACCCGTGGGGCAATGTAAGCTGTATGAGTTGTCACGGCAACGTGCGCCCCTAGCTCAACGGATAGAGCATCTGACTACGGATCAGAAGGTTGGGGGTTCGAATCCCTCGGGGCGCGCAGAACGAAAAGGCCCGGTTCCACGGAACCGGGCCTTTTCGTTCCCCGACGCAGCGCTTCGTGTGACGCTTGTGACCCTTTGCGACGCGACGAAGGGTCACAAGCGTCACACGAAGCGCTGCCCGCGCCCCTTGGGGCCCGGGCGTCGGGGGGAGCGGGCGCGTGGCGCTACCGTGGAGGAATGCCTTCCCCTACTCCTACCGAGGTTCTGGACGTCGTCGGCCGCCTGGAGGCGGAGCAGGAGATCCCGGACGAGATGCGCGCGGACGTGCGCCTGCTCGGGCGCCTGCTCGGCCACGTGCTGCTCGAGAGCGGATCCGACGGGCTGTTCGACGACGTCGAACGCCTGCGCGCCGCGACGATCGAGGCGTACACGGATCCGACGTCGGACGCCTTCGACCGGGCGACCGCGATCGTGAGCGGCTTCTCGCCCGCACGCGCCGACGAGGTCGCGCGTGCCTTCACCGTCTACTTCCACCTGGTGAACCTCGCCGAGGAACGCCAGCGCGTGCGCATGTTGCGTCGACGTGACGGCGCGGCCTCTCGCGATCCCCGCGGCACGATCTCCGGCGCGCTCACGGCGCTCGCCGACGAGATCGGCGACGACGCAGCGCGCGAGCGGCTCGGTTCGCTGTGCTTCCACCCGGTCTTCACGGCTCACCCCACCGAGGCGCGGCGCCGTGCGGTCTCGGCGAGCGTTCGACGCCTCTCGGACCTCGTCGACGCGCTCGACGCGGATCCGCGCGGCGGAGCGGCTGAGGACCGCACGCAGCGGCGGATGCGCGAGGAGATCGACACCCTGTGGCGCACGTCGCCGATCCGCCCCGAGAAGCCATCGCCCCTCGACGAGGTGCGCACCGTGATGGGTGTCTTCGATGACACCCTCTTTTCGGTCGTGCCCGAGATCTATCGCCGCGTGGATGACGCTCTGCAGGGCGCGGACAGTGGGGCACGCCCGCCGGCGGTGACGCCGTTCGTCCGCGTCGGCAGCTGGGTCGGCGGCGACCGCGACGGCAACCCGTTCGTCACCGCGAAGGTGAGCAGGAAGGCCGCCGCCATCGCGAGTGAGCACGTGCTCCACGGGCTCGAGCGCGCCGCGCTGCGCGTCGGTCGGGGGCTGACGCTGGGCACCGCCTCGACGCCGGCCAGCGCCGACCTCGACGCGCTGTGGGTCCGGCTGCGCAGCGCCGACGAAGACGCGGCGGCCGAGGTCGCGAAGCGCTCACCGAACGAAACGCACCGCGCAGTCGTCCTGCTGCTCGCGCGCAAGATCGTCGCGACGCGCACCCGCAACGCCGACCTCGCCTACCGCGACCCGGACGATCTGATCGCCGACCTGCGCATCGTCCAGAACTCGCTGGTCGCCGCGAGCGCCACGCGCCAGGCCTACGGCGAGCTCCAGGAGCTCATCTGGCAGGTCGAGACCTTCGGTTTCCATCTGGCCGAGCTCGAGGTACGTCAGCACTCGGCTGTGCACGCGAAGGTCCTCGCGGAGCTCGAGGCTGGGGGAGAGCGCAGCGAGCTGACCGAAGAGGTCCTCGAGGTCTTCCGCGCCATCGCGTTCGTACAAGATCGCTTCGGCCCGCGCGCCGCGGGGCGGTACATCGTGTCATTCACACAGCAGACGCAGGATCTCGCGAACGTCCACCGGCTCGCCCGCTACGCCGTCGGCGAGAATGGCACGCCGCCCGTGCTCGACGTGATCCCCCTGTTTGAGACGTTCGACGACCTGCAGGCGGCTCCCGGGATCCTCGCGGAGATCGTCGACGAGCCGAACTTCGCGGCGCGCCTCGCGCAGACCGGGCGCCGACTCGAGGTGATGCTCGGATACTCCGACTCGTCGAAGGACGTCGGACCCGTCGCCGCGACGCTCGCGCTGTACGAAGCGCAGGCGGCGATCGCGGAGTGGGCACGCGACCAGAGCATCGAGCTGACGCTCTTCCACGGCCGCGGCGGCGCCCTCGGCCGCGGCGGCGGACCGGCGAACAGCGCGATTCTCGCTCAGCCACCACACTCCGTTGACGGGCGCTTCAAGCTCACGGAGCAGGGCGAGGTGATCTTCGCCCGCTACGGCGACCCCGACATCGCGATGCGTCACGTCGACCAGGTGGCGGCCGCGATCCTCACCGCGTCGGCGCCGTCGAACGAAGAGCGTAACCGCTCCGCGGCGACGCGGTTCGCCGACATCGCCCAGAGCATGGAGGCCGCCTCCCGCGCGCGGTTCTTCGACCTCGTGAAGGCCGACGGCTTCGCGCCGTGGTTCGCGACCGTGACGCCGATGGAGGAGGTCGGTCTGCTGGCGCTCGGCTCGCGTCCGGCCCGGCGCGGTCTGTCGGTCGAGTCCCTCGAAGACCTCCGCGCGATTCCGTGGGTGTTCGCGTGGACGCAGGCTCGGATCAACCTCGCCGGCTGGTTCGGCCTCGGCACCGCGCTCGACGCGGTGGGCGACGAGAACCTCCTCCGCGAGGCCTACGCCGAATGGCCGTTGTTCCGCACGATGATCGACAACGTTGCGATGAGCCTGGCGAAGACCGACGACCGCATCGCGCACGAGTACCTCGCGCTGGGCGACCGGGAGGATCTCGCGGCGCTCGTCCGGGACGAGATGGCTCTCACCCGCGACTGGGTCGTGCGGATCGTCGGCGGCAACGGCCTGCTCTCGAACAAGCCGGTCCTGCAGCGCGCGGTGAAGCTCCGCAGCCCCTACGTCGACGCGCTGTCGCTGCTGCAGCTGCGCGCCCTGCGGGCGCTGCGGGACGCCCCCGAGGGCGCCGATGCGGATCCGGAGGTGCAGCGCCTGCTGCTGCTCGCAGTGTCCGGCGTCGCCGCGGGGCTGCAGAACACGGGGTGACGCTCGGGCGCGCGTGACGGCGTCACGCCGTCACGGCCCGCGCCTCCGCCGGTTTACGCGGGTGAAACGTCAGAGGCGTCGCGCAGCTTCTGCGTGAGCGCCGTGAGCGTGCGCAGCTCATCCGTCGACAGCGTCGACATGCGCTCCGCGATGTGGCGACCGTGGGTCACCGCGAGTGCGCGGAACTGCCGCACGCCCTCCTCGGTGGCGGTCACGAGTGCGCCGCGTCCGTCCTCCGGATCCGGCTGCTTTGTCACGAGCCCGCGCGAGATCATCTTGTCGATGAGGCGAGAGACACTCGGCTGGCTGATGAGGATGTTGCCCGTGATGTCGCGCAGCCGGGCGGTGTTGCCGGGGGCGCGGACCACGGTCAGCAGCACGTCGTATTCCGACTGGTACAGCGAGGAGCCGCTGAAGTCACGTTTCAATTCGTCGAAGATCTCGTACTGGGCGCGGAAGAGGTTCTCCCACGCTTCGACGGCGAGGCGGCGATCCGGCATACATGCAAGTGTATGCGTCTCCTGCGCGAGGACGAGGAAAGGGCCCGGGTGAAGTATTCTTCAACCGGGCCCATGTCCCTTGCACCAAGAGTGTCCTGCAATCACATGCCGGTGACCGCCACAGCAAAACGATCACCGTGCGCATCACTCTATAACGGTGAGGTAACGGATAGCAAGAGATTTCCGTTACGTTTCTGTTATTCATCATTCGCTCATCACAATCATTCAGGTTCAGAGAGGAGCCCGGCTATGGCCATCGCGACGACGAACCCCACGACGGGGAAAATCGAGCAGACCTTCGAGGCGCACTCCGAGGAGGAGGTCGAGCGCCGCATCGCGCTCGCGCAGTCGGGATTCGAGGACCTGCGGGCGACGACGTACGCGGAGCGCTCCGGCTGGATGCGCCGCGCCGCGGACATCCTCGAGGAGAGCATCGAGGAGCTCGCGAGCCTGATCACCCTCGAGATGGGCCGACCGATCGCCGGTGCGCGCGCCGAGGTCACGAAGTCGGCCAAGGGCCTGCGCTTCTACGCGGACAACGCCGAAAGCTTCCTCGCGAGCGAGCAGCTGGATGACCCGTCGGTCGTCGGCGCCTCGCGAGCCGGCAAGACGTACGCGCCCCTCGGCGTCGTGCTCGCCGTCATGCCGTGGAACTATCCGCTGTGGCAGGTGCTGCGGTTCGCCGGTCCCGCTCTGATGGCCGGCAACGCGGGCCTGCTCAAGCACGCGTCCAACGTGCCGCAGGCCGCCCTCTTCCTCGACACGCTGTTCGAGCGCGCCGGGTTCCCGACCGGCGCCTTCCAGACGCTGCTGATCCCCGCCGCGCGCGTCGAGGGCGTCCTCCGCGACCCGCGCGTGAAGGCCACGACGCTCACCGGATCCGAGCCCGCGGGCCGCTCGCTCGCGTCGATCGCGGGTTCCGAGGTCAAGCACGTCGTCCTCGAGCTCGGCGGTTCGGATCCGTTCGTCGTGATGCCGTCGGCCGACGTCGAGCGCGCCGCGACCGTCGCCGTGACCGCCCGCAACCAGAACAACGGGCAGTCGTGCATCGCCGCGAAGCGGTTCATCGTGCACACCGACGTCTACGACGAGTTCGCGCGACTGTTCTCCGAGAAGGTCGCCGCGCTCACCGTCGGGGATCCCTTCGAGGACTCGACCGACGTCGGCCCCGTTGCGACGAAGTCCGGCCGCGACGAGCTCGCCGAGCAGGTGCGCGACGCGGTCGACAAGGGTGCCGAGGTGCTCGCCGGAGCGCGGGTTCCCGAACGCGACGGGTGGTTCTACGAGCCGACCGTGCTTGCGGGCATCACCCCGGAGATGCGCCTGCACCTCGAGGAGGCATTCGGCCCCGTTGCGACGGTCTACCGCGCTGCCGACCGCGAGGAGGCCCTGAGTATCGCGAACGGCACGACCTTCGGCCTCAGCTCCTCGGTCTGGACGAACGACGACGACGAGGAAGACTGGTTCGTGACGAACCTCGACGCGGGCGCCGTGTTCGTCAACGGCATGACCGCATCGCACCCCGAGCTGCCGTTCGGCGGCGTGAAGGACTCGGGCGTCGGTCGCGAGCTCGCGGCGGAGGGTATCCGCGAGTTCTGCAACGTCAAGACCGTCTGGAAGGCGTGAGCTCCGGCGCGACGTCCCGATCGGATCCGGCCGGCGTGCTCGTCGTCGGCGAAGCGCTCATCGACATTGTCGACGACGGCGCACGCCGCGATGAGCACGTCGGCGGGAGCCCGGCGAACGTCGCGCTCGGTCTCGGACGGCGGGGCGCAGACGTCGCGCTCCTCACACAGATCGCGCGCGACGAGCGCGGCCGCCGAATCGCCGAGCACGTGACGGCCTCCGGCGTGCGCATATGCGATGAATCCTGGTCGCTCGAGCGCACGTCGACGGCGCTCGCGCGGATCGGATCCGACGGGGCGGCGACGTACGCATTCGACATCGTGTGGGACGCGCTGCGCGCGCCGGAGGGGATCCGTCCGCGCGTCGTGCACACGGGATCCATCGCGACGACCCTCGAGCCCGGGGCGGCTGCGGTCCGCGACGTGATCGCCGGTCTGGGCGCGGACGAGGTCACGTTCGACCCCAACATCCGCCCCGCGCTCGTCGACGACCGCGACGTGGCCCTCGCCCACGTCGACGCGATGATGCGGCTCGCGACGACCGTCAAGCTCAGCGATGAGGACGCGGCGTGGCTGTTCCCCGGCGACGACGTCGATGCGGTGCTCGACCGGATCCTCGCCGTGGGACCGCGCCTGGCGGCCCTCACGATCGGTGCGGAGGGCGCGGTACTCGCCACCGCGCAGGACCGTGTGCCCGTGCCGCCCGTCGCCGTCGACGTCGTCGACACGATCGGGGCCGGCGATACGTTCATGGCGACGATGATCCACGCGCTGGCGTCGCGACCGGCCGGTCCCCTCGCCTGCGGCGATCTCGAAGCGATCGGGCGCGACGCGGTCCGAGCCGCCGCCGTCACCGTCTCTCGGGCGGGTGCGGACCTGCCCTGGGCCGCCGAGCTCGCCGACGGATGACGACGCTCGCACCACTGTCTGTACCGCCTCGCGGTCACCTGTTGTTACTCTCGTGTTGGTCATTCGTTCACCTCTCGGTGTGAGCGCGTGGCCGGGCGTCCGCCGGGCGTCCCTCCACGTACTCCAGGGAGACAACAGCGGTGGCGACCGACACCCCCTCGAAGCCGGAACCCGACCCCGACGAGGGCCCCAGAGACTTCGAAACACCGGACCCGCAGGATAAGTGGTGGCATCTCGGCTTCGGCGGGCTGCTGGCGATCTGCCTGGTGACGTTCACGCTGTGGTCGTTCGGGTGGGTCTCTGACGGCACCAACCGTGTCCTGCTGATCACCGCCATCGTGTTCGGCGTCTTCATGGCGTTCAACATCGGTGGCAACGACGTCGCGAACTCGTTCGGCACGAGCGTCGGATCCGGCACCCTGACGATGAAGCAGGCACTTCTCGTCGCCGCCGTGTTCGAGGTCTCCGGCGCCGTGCTCGCGGGCGGTTCCGTCACCGACACGGTGCGCAGCGGCATCGTCGACATCCAGGTCGTCAATCAGAGCCCGGACGATCTCGTCTACATTATGATGTCGGCGCTCCTCGGCGCGGCGCTGTGGCTCTTCCTCGCCACGCGCATGGGCTGGCCCGTCTCGACCACTCACGCGATCATCGGCGGCATTGTCGGCGCCGCGGTGACGATGGGGCTCAAGACGGGGCTCGGCGGCCTCGAGATGGTGCAGTGGGAGTCGATCGGTCAGATCGCGCTCTCCTGGGTTCTCTCGCCGCTGCTCGGGGGCGTCGTCGCGTTCGGGATCTTCTGGCTGATCAAGCGGTTCATTCTGAGCCCCGCGCAGGACGACCGTGAGGAGGGGCACTACGCGTTGCAGACGCTCGTGCCCATCGTCGCCGCCGTCGCGGCGATCATCCTCGCCGGCATGCTCCTGGTGAAGGGACTGTCGAACCTCGAAGTCGCCGTTGATCCCGTCGTCATCGCGTTCCTCATCGCGATGATCGGCATCGCCGTCTGGGCGGCCGTGTACGTCTTCGCGAAGTCGCTCAAGAAGAAGAAATTCAAGAAGGCCGCCTTCATCCTCTTCTCCTGGATGCAGGTCTTCACCGCGAGCGTGTTCGCGTTCAGTCACGGCGCCAACGACATCGCCAACGCCGTCGGACCCTTCGCCGCGGTGCTCGACGTGTTCCGCACGGGCCGGGTCGGCGAATCGGCGGCCGTTCCGCTGCCGATCCTCATCACGTTCGGCATCGCCCTGTTGGCCGGACTCTGGTACATCGGACGTCGGGTCGTGTCGACGGTCGGTAAGCGGATCACCGAGATCCACCCCGCGAGCGGGTTCTCCGCCGAACTCGGCGCGGCGGGCGTCGTCATGCTCGCGTCTGTACTCGGCCTCCCCGTGTCGTCGACGCACATCCTCATCGGAGCCGTCCTCGGCGTCGGGCTCGTGAACAAGGCGGCCAACTGGCGCCTGATGCGGCCGATCGCGCTGGCATGGGTCCTCACGCTTCCCGCGGCGGCCGCCGTCGGATCGGTCGGTTACCTCGTCCTCAGCGCGGTCGCCTGACCCCGCGGTCCAGTTAGAGTCGAAGGGATCCGCAGAGGAAGGAACCCGCGATGACGATCGACATCCCCCAGATCACCCTCAATGACGGCCACCGGTTCGCGGAGGTCGGGTTCGGAACCTATCGCCTGACGGGCGACGACGGCATCGCAGCGATCGCGTCGGCGATCGAGACTGGCTACCGCGTCGTCGACACAGCCGTGAACTACGGCAACGAGGCCGAGGTCGGCGAGGCCGTGCGCTCCAGCGGCGTCGGGCGGGACGAGGTCATCGTCACGTCGAAGATCCCCGGCCGGCACCACGGGTACGACGAGGCGATCGCGTCGACGCGCGATTCGCTGGCGACGCTCGGGCTCGATCGTCTCGACCTCCACCTCATCCACTGGCCGAACCCGAGCGTGGACCGCTACGTCGACACGTTCCGCGGCATGCTTCGGCTCCAGGACGACGGCCTCATCCGCTCCGTCGGGGTGTCGAACTTCACCGAGGCGATGCTCGACCGCCTGATCGAGGAGACGGGCGCGATCCCCGCTGTCAACCAGGTCGAGATGCACCCCTACTTCCCGCAGACCGCACTCCGGGCGTTCCACGAGACGCACGGGATCCGCACCGAGAGCTGGAGCCCGCTCGCACGGCGCACCGAGCTGTTGTCGGAGACGACGATCACCGAGGTC
Organism: Microbacterium faecale; assembly: GCF_014640975.1. Taxonomy (NCBI): domain Bacteria; kingdom Bacillati; phylum Actinomycetota; class Actinomycetes; order Micrococcales; family Microbacteriaceae; genus Microbacterium; species Microbacterium faecale. The sequence continues at coordinate 16,480 of NZ_BMHO01000003.1, read as the reverse complement.
GCAGCGGCGCACGGCGTCACCCCGACGCAGATCGTGGTGCGCTGGCACGTGCAGAACGGATCCACGCCGATCCCGAAGTCGGCGCACGCCGATCGCCAGCGGGAGAACGCCGACGTGTTCGGCTTCACGCTGACGGACGACGAGGTCGCGCGCATCTCGGCGCTCGAGCGCGGCCGTCTCTGGGACGGCGACCCGAACACGCACGAGGAGATGTGACGCGCCGCCAGTCGCCTCATATGAACCGTCGGCGACAATAGCTCGCGTGGGAGCGAAGAAGACGGCGGGCATCGTGGTCGGCGGCCTGGCCCTGATCGCGGCGGTCGGTGCGGTCGGGGTCATCGGCGTGACCGCGATCATCTCCTCGATCTCGTTCGAGGCTCCGTCCCTCGGTGACGAGGCGGCCGATCGCGTCCCCCAGGAGACCTCGGCGACCCCCGTCGCCGCTCCCGACGACGACGCATGGATCACCGCGGTCGCGGACGAGACGGGGATCCCCGAACGCGCTCTCGTCGCGTACGTCGCGGCAGACGCGTACGCCCGCGGGGAACTCGGCTGCGAGGTCGGGTGGAACACCCTCGCCGGGATCGGCTGGGTCGAGAGCCATCACGGCACCCTGCAGGGCGGATCCATCGACGCCGACGGCGTCGCGCGCCCCGAGATCCGCGGCATCCCGCTCGACGGCACGAACGAGACCATGCGGATCCCCGACACCGACGGCGGCGCGCTCGACGGCGACACGCAATGGGACCGCGCCGTCGGCCCTCTGCAGTTCATCCCCGAGACGTGGTCGATCTGGGGCGTCGACACCGCCGGGGACGGCGGCGCGGATCCGCACAGCATCGACGACGCCGCCGCGACGGCGGCGCGCTACCTCTGCCGGCTCGACGGCTCCCTCACCTCAGAGGAGACGTGGGTGCGTGCGATCCGCTCCTACAACGACGTGTTCGACTACCAGGTGCGCGTGGCGTCGGCGGCCGAACGCTACGCGAGCGTCGCCGCGTCGATGACGAACCGGTAGCGCACGTCTCCCGCGACCGTGCGGTCGTACGCCTCGTTGATCTGGTCGGCGGTGATCAGCTCGGTCTCGGGGGCAATGCCGTGCTCGGCGCAGAACTCGAGCATCGCCTGCGTCTCGCGGATCGACCCGATGTTCGAGCCCGCGAACGACTTGCCGCCGCCGATCAGGGATCCGACCCGCAGCGCGAGCGGCTCGGGAGGCAGCCCGACGTTCACGAGCGCGCCGTGCGGCCTCAGCGTGCGCAGGTAGGCGTTGACGTCGTACGGCGCGCTGATTGTGTTGATGATGAGGTCGAAGGTGCGCGTGAGCGCGCGCAGTGCGCCGTCCTCGTTCGTGGCGACGTGCCGCGCCGCGCCGAAGGAGAGCGCGTCCGCCTTCTTCGCGTCGGTGCGGGAGATCGTCGTGACCTCGGCTCCCATCGCGACGGCGATCTTCACGGCCATGTGACCGAGTCCGCCGAGCCCGACGACGGCGACCTTCCTTCCCGGTCCCGCGCCCCAGCGCGCCAGCGGCGAGTACGTCGTGATGCCCGCGCACAGCAGGGGAGCGGCCCTGTCGTAGGGGATCGCCTCCGGGACGGCCAGCACGAAGTCCTGATCGACCACGACGTGGGTGGCGTACCCGCCCTGCGTGGTCGTGCCGTCGACATCGGTGGAGTTGTACGTGCCGACGTTGCCGTTCGCGCACATGTGCTCGTCACCGGCCAGGCATTCGTCGCACTCCCGGCACGAGTTCACCATGCAGCCCACGCCGACCCGGTCACCGACCGCATGCTTCGTAACCTCCGCGCCGGTCTCGATGACCTCGCCGACGATCTCGTGGCCGACCACCTGCGGGAAGGTGATCTTCCCCCACTCCTCGCGGACCGTGTGGATGTCGCTGTGGCAGATGCCGGAATAGCGGATCGCGATCATCACGTCGCGCGGACCGACGTCGCGCCGCTCGATCGTCAGTGGAACGAGGGGATCCGTCGCGGACGTCGCGCCGTATGCATTGACGGTGAGCATGAGGACTCCTGTCGGGATGGGATGCGTCCCCCTATCGTGGCATGCGCGCGGGGCTGACGAATCAGCGGTGGTGCGCCGGCCCGTGAGCCGGTGCGAAGCGCAGCGGCGACCATGCGCCCGGCTGGTCGAGCTCGGCGTAGCGCACTTCCGCGCGGTCCGGCCATACCCGCGCGGTGCACGCGATCGTCGAGAGCGTGGGATATCCGTGCGGGCGGTTGTCGCGGACGATCGCGCGGGCGTCGCCGGGGTCGACCTCGGCGGTGCGCGCGAGGACGTCCGGCCACTCCTCGAACGGTGCGTCCGCGAATGTCTCCCGCCAGGCGGCGATGCGCGGCGTGCGCGGGTCGTCGACGTCGTTGTGCGCAACCATATGGGTTCCGGGCGCGAGGGTCTCGGTCCTTAACGCGGATCCGTCCCACGACGTGACGGCGGCCGCACCGGCGGCGATCTTGACGACGTTGAACCCGCGCATCCGCTTCACCCCGTCAAAGGGCATCGCGTCGAGTGCGGCGAGTTCGTGGGCGTCGAGCTCTCGGAGCGGGCGCCCCGACGGGTCCTGCGCGAGAGCGTCGAAGGGCAGTCGTCCGCGCGAGAGGATCTGCTCCTCCGGGAGATCGGGGGTTCCCTCACGGTTCAGCACGACGGCGAGGCGTCCGGCGTCCGGTTCCGCCGCGAGCCACGCGCCGCCGGTGCGCTGATCGCGCACGCCGACGACATCGGGGCGCTCGGGCCACCAGGCGCCAAGCGGATCCCAGGAGCGGGAGGGGTCTTCGTCGCGCACCGCGAGGAACGACACGGGCTCGGAGGAACCGGTAGAGGGAACGCGGACGACGACGGTGCACACGCCTCCCAACCTATCGGCTCGCCAGGAATGACAGGATGGGTCCATGTTCATCGTCGTGGGCGTGACCGGCGGCATCGCCGCGTACAAGACCGTGCAGCTCGTCCGGCTGCTCGTGAAGGACGGACACGATGTGCACGTCGTGCCGACCGACGACGCGCTGCGATTCGTCGGGATGCCCACGTGGGAGGCGATCAGCCGCAACACCGTCACCACCTCGGTGCACGACGACGTCGCCCAGGTGCGCCACGTGGCGCTGGGCCAGCAGGCTGACCTCGTCGTCGTCGCACCGGCGACCGCAAACACGATTGCCAAGATGGCCGCCGGGTTGGCTGACGACTTGCTCGGCACGACGCTGCTCGCCACGACGGCACCCGTGCTCATCGCCCCAGCGATGCACACCGAGATGTGGCGCCACCCCGCGACCCAGGCGAACATCGACACCCTGACCTCGCGCGGCGTCCACATGATCGGACCTGTCTCCGGGGAGCTCACGGGAGGCGACAGCGGCCCGGGCCGCGTGTCCGAGCCCGAGGACATCTACGCCGCCATCCGCCGCGAGCTCGAGCAGGGCGCCCCCGGCAGCGCCGCCGCGGCCGGTACGCGCTGGCTGGTGACGGCGGGCGGCACCCGCGAACCGCTGGATCCGGTGCGTTACATCGGCAACCGTTCGAGCGGGCGCCAGGGCCTCGAGGTCGCCCGTGCGGCCGCCGCCCGCGGTGCCGACGTGACGCTCGTCGCGGTCAACATGGATCCGGGCCTCGTTCGTATGACGCCCGAGACCCTTCCCGGTGCGGCCGAAGGGTCGTATGCGTCACACGAATCCGGCATCCGGATCCTCACGGCCAGCAGCACCGAGGAGCTGCGGGATGTCGTGCGGGAGGAAGCCGACCAGCACGACGTGGTTGTGATGGCGGCGGCGGTGAGCGACTATCGCGCGGCGGACGTCGCGCAGGACAAGATGCGCAAGGAAGACACGGGCGGGGCGCTGAGCATCGAGCTCGTCGAGACGCCGGACATCCTCGCGGAGATCGCGGCGTCGCGGCGCGAGGGCCAGACGATCGTCGGCTTCGCGGCCGAGACCCCGGGCGAGAAGACGCTTGCCGAGCGCGCCTTCGCGAAGCGCGAGCGCAAGGGGTGCGACCTGCTCGCGGCCAACGAGGTCGGGTGGGATCGCGGTTTCGAGCGCGACGACAACCACCTTCTCGTCGTCGATGAGATGGGAATCGTGGCCGACGTCGCGGGCACCAAGCGTGAGACGGCCGAGGGGCTCGTGACCGCGATCCTCGCGCGCTGAGCGAATGACTGCTGGGCGAGAGGCGCCCTCATCCGCTCAGGGAGTCCTCTGCTCGGCCAAAAGTCCTCCGCTCAGGACCGCTCGGCCACGTCCACGTCAGGCGACGACGAACGCGTCGGCGACCCCCTCCGGGGAGAGGGCGTGCTCGACCGCGAGCATGCTCGCACCGATGATCGGAGCCTGCGCCCCCGCGGCCGACTGCGCGATCGCGAGACGTTCGGTCGCGAGCGGCATGGACCGCGCGTAAACCACCTCGCGCACGCCGGCGATGAGGTGCTCACCGGCACGGGACATGGATCCGCCGATCGCGATGACCGACGGGTTCAGCAGGCTGACCGACGTCGCAAGGACCTCGCCGATGTCGCGGCCCGCCTGTCTCACGGCCTGGATCGCGGTGAGGTCGCCCTGGCGGACGAGGTCGACGACGTCGGAAGCATCGGCCGCGTCGTATCCCTGCGCGCGGAGGTCGCGCGCGATCGCGGAGCCGGACGCCAGAGCCTCGAGGCAACCGGTGTTGCCGCACGCGCACGCGACATCCGAGCCGCGAGAGACGCGCACGTGGCCAATGTCGCCCGCGCTGCCGCGTGCGCCGCGCTGGAGGCGCCCGTCGGACACGATCCCGCACCCGATTCCCGTCGCAACCTTGATGAACATGAGGTGATCGACGTCGGGCCACGCGACGGTGCGCTCGCCGAGGGCGGAGATGTTGACGTCGTTGTCGACGAGCACCGGCACGTCGAGGTGCTCGCGGAGCCATCCGCGGACGTTGACGTTGTTCCACCCCGGCATGATCGGCGGGTTGACGGGGCGGCCCGTCGGGAACTCGACCGGGCCGGGGAGCCCGATTCCGATGGCGGCGATGTCGGCTTCGAAGCGACCGAGTTCACCGAGCAGGCGGCGGGCGCCGTCGACCACCCACGCGAGGATCCGGTCCGGCCCTGCCGCGATCGGCAGCGGCTCGCTGTACTCCGTGAGGATCGTCCCGCCGAGGTCGGTCAGGACGATGGTCGCGTGCGATGCGCCGAGATCCGCGGCTACGACGATCTTCGCGGCGGGGTTGAGCGCGAAGCGTGACGGCGGCCGACCGCCCGTCGAGGCGCCGTCGGCTACCGGTGCGATCAGTCCCATCCGCATCAGCAGGTCGACGCGCGCGGCAACGGTCGACCGGGCGAGGCCCGTGTGCTTCGCGAGCTCGGCCCGGGTGTGCGGGCTGCCGTCTCGCAGCAACTGGAAGATCTCGGATACGGATCCGCGGCCGTTCGTTGACACCTCAGGCACTGCGCACCCTCCCTGACTTTCGTTCCGCGCGCTGAGCGCCCGCCCCCGCAGTCTTGTCGATGAGGGTGTGAATCACCTGCCGGGGCGGGAGGCGAAGCGCTGCTGTAGCAGAACGGCGACGACGATGATGATGCCCTTCACTACGGACTGCGTCGACGACGGCAGATTGTTCTGCACGAACACGTTGGTCAGCAGCGAGAAGATCAGCACGCCGAAGACGGTGCCGACCATGGTGCCGCGTCCGCCGGACAGCAGCGTGCCGCCCACGACGACCGCAGCGATCGCGTCGAGCTCGAGCAGGGTTCCGTGCGTCGAGGTGCCGGCCGTCGTGCGGGCGATCATCAGCACCGTGCCGATGCCGACGCACAGGCCGGCGATCGTGTAGATCCACATCGTGTGACGCTTCACCTTGATGCCGCTGAGGCGCGCGGCTTCGAGGTTGCCGCCGATCGCGATGGTGCGGCGCCCGAAGGTGGTGCGGTTCAGCACGACCCAGCCGGCGACCGCGACGAGAGCGAAGATCCAGATCGAGAGGTCGACACCAAGGATGTCGACGTTCATCGCGCGAACGAAGTCCTGGTCGCGGATGATGAGCGTGCCGTTGTCGGAGATGACCTCGGCCAGCCCGCGCGCGCCGACCATCATCGCGAGGGTCGCAATGAAGGCGACGACCTTGCCATAGGCGATCACGACGCCGTTCACGAGGCCCGCAGCCGCGCCCGTCGCAAGGGCGAGGACGACCATGACGATCCAGTGCGACTGCGCGACGATGTCCTGCACCGCGGCGATCGTCGCGACGACTGACGCGAGCGCCAGCACCGCCCCGACCGACAGGTCGATGCCCGCCGTGAGGATCACGAAGGTCATTCCGACGGCGACGACGCCCAGCACCGACGCCTGACGCAGCACAACGAGCATGTTGTCGAAGTTCGCGAAGTTCTCGCCGCCGGTGATCGCGCCGACGACGAAGAGGACGATGAGCGCGAGGACGAGACCAGCGTTGCGGCCCACGCCGCCGCTGAAGAAGCGGCGCAACGCGGACGGGGCCTGAGTCGGTTCGGTTGTCTGCGTGCTCACGCTGCGGTTCCTTTCATGACGAGATCGAGCACGCCGTGCTCGTCGATCTCGGATGCGTCGATTGTGGAGAGGAGTTGCCCGTCGCCGATGACGAGCACGGTGTCCGCGAGACCGAGGACTTCCTCGAGTTCACTCGAGACGACGACGATGGCGTTGCCGGCGTCGGCGAGGCTACGGATCAGAGCGTAGATCTCGGCCCTGGCGCCGACGTCGACGCCGCGCGTCGGTTCGTCGAGGAGGAGGATGCTGCTGCCGTGCACGAGCCAGCGCGCGAGCAGGATCTTCTGCTGATTGCCGCCGGACAGGGTTCCCGCGGCGCGAGTGGAGTCAGCCGGGCGCAGCTCCAGTGCGTCGATCTGCTCGTCCGCCACGGTGCGCTCGGCCGACTCGTCGAGCCAACCGGCGTGCGCGATCTCCTGGAAGGACGACAGAGTCACGTTCTTGAAGATCGGTTCGCCGAGCAGCAGCCCCTGTGACTTGCGCTCCTCGGGGCTGAGGCCCATCCCCGCGGCGATCGCGGCGGCAACGGATCCGCGCGGGACGCGGGATCCGTTCACTGTGACGGATCCGCTCGTCGCGCGCCTGGCGCCGTAGATCGTCTCGACGATCTCGCTCCGCCCGGATCCGACGAGGCCGGCGAGCCCGACGATCTCGCCCGCGCGCACCTGAAGCGATACATCCTCGAACGCGCCGTCGAGGCTGAGCGAATCGACGTCGAGCATGACGGGCGCGCTTGCGGGAACGCCGGGGCGGTCGGGGAAGACGTTCTTGACGGCGCGGCCGGTCATGTGGTGGATCAGTTCATCGGTCGGCGTCGACGCGACGTCGAGGTTGCTTGCCGTCGACCCGCCGTCCTTCAGCACGGTGATCCGATCGCCGATCGAGCGGATCTCCTCGAGCCGGTGCGTGATGTAGATCACGGCGATGCCCTGGTTCGTGAGCTCATGCACGATGCGGAAGAGGTTGTCGACCTCACCGCTGTCGAGCACGGCGGACGGCTCGTCCATGATGATCAGCTCGATGTCGTGCGAGAGTGCGCGAGCCATGCTCACGATCTGCTTCCCGGCGGCACTCAGCGAGCCGACTTCGGTGTGCGGCGATAGGTCACTGTGGCCAAGGCGCTCGAGGATCTCGCGTGCCCGCGTGGCCTGCTCCGACCGTCTCGTCACGCCAGCGCGGTCGAGCTCGTGGCCGAGGAAGATGTTCTCGGCAATCGTCAGGCCGTCGACGACATCGAGCTCCTGGTACATCGTCGCGATGCCGAGCTCGATCGCGGCCTGCGGGTTCGGCATGCGCGTCGCCTCGCCGTGCCACGAGATGTCGCCCTCGTCGTGCGCGTGCACCCCGGCGAGCACCTTGATCAACGTTGATTTTCCGGCGCCGTTCTGCCCGAGCAGGCAGTGCACCTCGCCGGGTGCGACATCGAGGTCAACGCCGCGGAGGGCGATAACGGAGCCGAACCGTTTCGTTACGCCCCTGACCGAGAGAAGAGGTTCAGGGTGGTCCACTTTGATCACTCAGCGAACATAACATGTCGAACGTGCCGACGAAAGCAGCCGTGTCCCGAACGTTACGTCGCTGCATACAACGATGTAGTCCTTGTCATCGCGCCTAACGCGACTTTTTACATCGTCCAAGCAAAAGATGTACATCGTGCAGCAGTTCTGCTAGCGTCGGCCTCGTCGATACGGACAGCATTGTCGGCGCTTCACGCGTCAACCGGATCGGCGTCACCTGCACTTTTCAAGGAGGAACCATGCAGTCACGACGCGCAACGCGTAAACGGGCGCTCATCTCAGGCATCGCCACGGCCGCCGCCATCGGCCTGCTCGTCGGATGCACGAGCGACGGAACCGAAGACACGGGCGGCTCGGCGTCAGACGAGACGACCACGGAGAACGAGGCGTCCGGCGACGACGCAGCCGCTGGCGGCAACGTCGTGATCGGCTGGTCGGGCCCCGAGGCCGACCACGGCTGGCTCGGCGCGATCAACACGGGCGCGATCGAGGCCGCGGAGGGCTTCGACGACGTCGAGCTCCGGCAGGCCGAGGGCACGAACGACGTCACGCAGCAGATCGCAGCGATCGAGCAGTTCGTCAACGAGGGCGTCGACGCCATCGTCGTGCTGCCGAGCGACGGCGCGTCGCTGACGCAGGCGGCGCTGGCGGCAATGGAGGCGGGAGTTCCCGTCATCAACGTCGACCGTGAATTCAGCAACACCGACGCCTCGCGGATCACGATCCTGGGCGACAACTACGGCATGGGCGTCAGCGCAGGCGAGTACATCTGCGAGCGCGTCGCCGACATCGACGACCCGATCATCGGCGAGATCGCCGGTATCGACTCGCTGCCGCTCACGCAGGACCGCTCCGAGGGCTTCGCCCACGCACTCGAGGAGTGCGGCCTCGAGGTCGGCCCGCGCGTCGCGGCCGACTTCACCGTCGCCGGTGGCCAGGAGGCCACGGCACAGTTCCTGACCGCTAACCCGCACTTCGACGCGATCTGGAACCACGATGACGACCAGGGCGTCGGTGTCATGGCGGCGATCAACGAGTCGGGCCGCGACGAGTTCTTCCTCGTCGGCGGCGCGGGAAGCCAGAACATGATGGACCTCATCGAGGCCGGCGACTCGGTCATGGAAGCCACGGTGATCTACCCGTCGACCCAGGCGGCCGACGGCATCGCGATGGCGCGCCTGCTCGCGCAGGGCGGCACGATGAGCGACCTCGTCACGCCGAGCGTGCCGTACCGCATCGTGCTCGACGCGCCGGTCGTGACGGCCGAGAACGTCGACGAGTACTACGACCTCGCGTTCCAGTCGTAACAGCAGCCGCGGGGCGCCGCAGGGCGCCCCGCGGTCACGCCCAAAGGGAAGGAAATATACATGACGGACACTCTGCGCGTCGCCCTCGTCGGCTACGGATTCATGGGGGCGGCCCACTCGCAGGCGTGGCGCACGGCGCCGCGCGTCTTTGACCTGCCGCGCGCCATCGACATGTCTGTCATCGTCGGACGTAACGCCGATGCCGTGGCGGCGTCCGCCGAGAAGTGGGGATGGCGCGAGTCCGCGACGGACTGGCGCGACGTCGTCACCCGCGATGACATCGACATCGTCGACATCGTCACGCCCGGTCACTCGCACGACGAGATCGCGATCGCGGCGCTCAAGGCCGGTAAGCACGTGTTGTGCGAGAAGCCGCTTGCCAATTCGGTGGCCGACGCTGACCGGATGGTCGACGCCGCGCACGGCTCCGGGTCGGTCGCGATGCTCGGCTTCACGTACCGTCGCGTCCCGGCCCTCAGTCGCGCGCGCGACCTCATCGCCGAGGGACGGATCGGCACCGTGCAGCAGGTCCGCGCGGCCTACCGCCAGGACTGGCTCGTAGACCCCGAGGCGCCGCTCTCGTGGCGTCTCAAGAAGGACGAGGCCGGTGCCGGTGCGCTCGGCGACATCGGCGGCCACGCCGTCGACCTCGTGCAGTTCCTCACGGGCCAGACGATCGAGAAGGTCTCCGGCGTCATCGAGACCATCGTGAAGGAGCGTCCCGTCGAAACCGAGCGCGTCGGCATCGCCGGCAAGGGCGGCGACGAGTACGGCGAGGTCACGGTCGACGACCTCGCGATCTTCACCGGTCGTCTGTCGGGCGGCGCGCTCGCGGCGTTCGAGGCCACGCGTTTCGCCACGGGCCGTAAGAACGAACTGACCGTCGAGATCTCCGGTGACAAGGGAGCGATCGCGTTCAACCTCGAGGACATGAACGTGCTGCGCGTCTACGACCGGACCGCCGATGACCTCGACCAGGGCTTCACCCGCGTCATCGTCACCGAGCCGGGTCACCCGTACCTCGAGGGATGGTGGCCGGCTGGCCACCTGCTCGGCTACGAGCACGCCTTCAGCCACCAGGTCAAGGACCTCGTCGAAGCGATCGCCGACGGCTCCGCGCCGGCGCCGACGTTCGACGAGGGCGCCCAGGTGCAGCGCGTGCTCGAGGCTGTTGAGAAGAGCTCCGCCGACGACGCCCGCTGGGTCGCCGTCTGATCACGTTCAGGAGGACATTATGACAAGACCGATCACTCTGTTCACCGGCCAGTGGGCCGACCTGCCGTTCGAAGAAGTGTGCCGACTCGCGGGCGAGTGGGGCTACGACGGCCTCGAAATCGCCTGCTGGGGCGACCACCTGGATCCGTGGCGCTGGGATGACGAGGCATACATCGCCGACCGAAAGGCGATTCTCGAGAAGAACGGCCTGAAGGTCTGGACGATCGCGAACCACCTTAAGGGTCAGATGGTCTGCGATGACCCGATCGACGGACGGCATCAGGACATCGCATCGGACCGCGTGTGGGGCGATGGGGATCCCGAGGGCGTGCGTCAGCGCGCCGCGGAAGAACTCAAGAACACCGCGCGCCTCGCGGCGAAGCTCGGCGTGAAGACCGTCACGGGCTTCACGGGATCCGCGATCTGGAAGTACGTCGCGATGTTCCCGCCCGTGGGTGACGACGTCATCCAGGCCGGCTACCAGGACTTCGCCGACCGCTGGAACCCCATCATCGACGTGTTCGAGGAGGTCGGGGTCCGCTTTGCGCTCGAGGTGCACCCGTCCGAGATCGCGTACGACTACTGGACGACGAAGGCAACGCTCGAGGCGATCGGGAACCGCCCCGGCTTCGGCATCAACTTCGACCCGTCGCACTTCATGTGGCAGCAGCTGGACCCGGTCACGTTCGTTCTTGACTACGCGGACAAGATCTTCCACGTGCACGTGAAGGAGTCGGTTGTGAACCTCGACGGTCGCAACGGCGTGCTCGGTTCGCACCTGCCGTGGAACAACCCGCGCCGCGGATGGACCTTCGTGTCGACGGGACACGGCGACGTTCCGTGGGAGCCGCTCTTCCGTGCGCTGAACTTCATCGGCTACGACGGTCCGACGAGTGTCGAGTGGGAGGACGCGGGCATGGATCGCCTCGACGGTGCTCCCGAGGCCCTCGAGTTCGTCCGGAAGCTCAACGCCATCACGCCGCCCGACGCGGCGTTCGACTCCGCGTTCAGCACCAAGTAGGACCCCGCTGAACGAGCGGCCCGGCGGAGATCCGCCGGGCCGCTCGTCGTTTCAGTGAGCCGCGTGATACTCCGTGTCGCCGCGCTTCCAATAGCCCTTGATGACGGCGCGAGCGGGATCCACGCCCCACCGGCCGACGGCGAGCGCGCGGGCGGGCTTGACGATCGCCTGCTCCGCCCCCACGAAGACGAACGGATCCTCGCCCGGCTTGTCGTCCTCATCCATGTTCGCGAGCGCGGCGGCGAGGGCGGTCCCGGGGAACGCGCGCTTGCGGTGGATGTATTCGACCGGAACCGGGGCGTCGATCGGAACCTGGTCGGCGGCCGTCGGAACTTCGATGAGGATCACCGCGGCGTCGTCTTCGTCGAGAAGCGCGGCGTAGCGGCGGATCTGTGCGATGGCCGTCTCGTCGCCGGCGAGGAGCCAGCCATCGGGCTTGCCCGCGAGGCGGATTGTGCCGCGCGGGCCACCGACCCCGATCGGAGCGCCGATCGGGGCGTTCGCGGCCCAGCGGCTCGCGACACCCTCGTCACCGTGCAGCGCGAACTCGAGGTCGAGGAACGGCGTCCCCGCGTCGTCGTCGCCCCACGCGAGCGGCGTGAACTCGCGACTCGGCGCCTCCCGCATCTCCTCGACGGTTCCCGGCTCGGCCTCCGGCAGGAAGATGCGGATGTGATCGTCGACGCCCGAGGTCTGTCCGAATCCGTCGAGCTCCTCGCCGGCCACGCGGATCCGCACGTACCGGTCGGTCAGGAACTCGCGCGAGACGAGGTGGGCGCGGCGGAAGGCGAGCTCGACGCTCTCGCGCTCAAGAGCGAACGAGGGGGAGGTGCTGGTGGACGTCGTCATATAACTTAGGCTAGCCTATGAACGTCCGATTGAGGCTTGCCTTACCTAAGAGCTGTGAGTGCATCGGGTCCACCACCACGAGTCCGCGCCTGATAGCGCGCTCTCCCTACTGCAGGAGTTCCGCATGAGCATGATCCGTCCCCTGTCCGCGCTGTCGCTTGTGGCCGCGTCCGCGCTCGTCCTGGCTGGCTGCGCCTCGCAGAACGACGCCGAGGCCGCCGCCGGAGGGGACGCGCCGGCCGGTGCCGACGAGACGATCGAGTTCACGTTTGAGAACAACATCGCGGGCGAGGACGAGGAGCCGGAGTACGAGTCGGTGACGGTCAACGTGCCGAAGGACCCCGAGAACGTCGTGATCTTCGACATGGCGTCGCTCGACACGTGGGGATCTCTTGGTGGCGCTCCCGTTGTCGGTGCGCCGCTCGATTCCGTGCCCGACTACCTGGCCGACTTCGTCGCCGACGATGCGATCAATGCCGGCACCCTGTTTGAGGCCGACCTGCTGGAGATCGAGGCGGCGCAGCCCGACCTCATCATCGTTGCGGGCCGCTCGGCGACGCTCTACGACGACCTGCGCGAGATCGCACCGACGGTGAACCTGTCGTCCGAGGGCTCCTTCGAGGAGACCCTTGAGCGCAACACGACCTTCCTCGGTGAGGTGCTCGGCGCCGAGGACGAGGCCGCGACGGCGCTGGCCGACATCGAAGCACAGCTTGCCGAGGTTCGCGAGCTGACCGCTGAGATCGAGACCGGTCTCAGCGTGATGGTGTCCGGCGACAGCCTCAGTGCGCTCAAGCCGGCGAACGGCGACTACTCCGGCCGCAACCTGCGCGGCGGCCTCGTCTACGACCTGTTCGGTGTCGCCCCCATCACCGACGACATCGAAGCGGCGACGCACGGCGAGCCGATTTCGTTCGAGTTCCTGACGGAGTTCGACCCCGAGTACCTGTTCGTGACTGACCGGAACGCGGCGACCAACGAAGAGGGCGCGCAGTCCGCCGATGTGGTCCTCGACAACGACATCGTGCACGAGACGACCGCCTGGAAGAACGACAACATCGTCTACCTCGACCCGACCGCCTGGTACATCGTGTTCGGCGGCCTCCAGACGACGCAGATCATGATCGACGACATCACAGCGGGCGTTGCGTAAGACGCTGACCGCCCCGACGAGCACCCCCGCCCCCGCGCGCACCCGGCGCACGTGGGTGGGGGTGCTCATCGGCGCCGCGCTGGTGGCGCTCGCCGCCGTGAGCCTCCTCATCGGGGCCTCGAACGATGTGTCGGTGTCCTCCCTCGCGAAGGGTGACGGCGACGCTCTGTTCCTGCTGGCTGCCAGCCGGATCCCCCGCACGGTCTCGCTCGTTCTCGTCGGTGCCTCGCTGGGAATCGCGGGCCTCATCATGCAGATGCTCGTGCGCAACAAGTTCGTCGAGCCATCGACCACCGGCGTCACGGAGTTCGCCGTTCTCGGTATGCTCATCGCGCTCGTGTTCTGGCCGGGCATGCCGATCCTGCCCCGCATGGCCTTCATCTCGCTCTTCGCGCTCGCGGGCACCTGGATCTTCCTCCGCATCATCCGCTTCGTCCCGGTGCGCACGCTCGTGCTCGTTCCGCTCGTGGGCATCATGCTCGGTGGCGTCGTCGGGGCCGCGACGACGTTCTTCGCCTACCGCCTCGACCTTCTGCAGTCCCTCGGCCAGTGGTCGCAGGGATCCTTCGCGACCGTCATGCGCGGACGCTACGAGTTCCTCTGGGTCGCGGTGGTGATGGTCGTCATCGCGTGGCTCGCGGCCGATCGCTTCAGCGTGATCGGCCTCGGCGAGGAGTTCGCGACGAACCTCGGACTCGACTTTCGGCGCGTCGTCGCAATCGGCATGATCATCGTCGCCGTCATCACGGCGTGCGTGCTCGTCACCGCCGGCGTCCTGCCGTTCCTCGGCCTCGTCGTGCCGAACATCGTCAGCCTCATCATCGGCGACAACGTCCGGCGCGCGATCCCCTGGGTCGCCGGGCTCGGATCCGTGTTCGTGGTCGCGTGCGACATCATCGCGCGCGTCGTGCGGTTCCCGTACGAGATCCCACTGTCGGTCGTCGTCGGCATCGTCGGCGCGGGCCTGTTCCTCTGGCTGCTCTTGCGGAGGAGGGGTCGTGTCCACTGACGTGCGTCCGGCGGTTGTCGCCGCCCCCTCCGCTCCGCGTCCAGGCCGGGTGCGCGCGCTCTGGTCTCGGCCCGGGGCGCGGATCCTCGCACTCGCGGTCGTCGTCGCCGCGCTTGCCGTGTTCTATCTCGTGAACGACGTGCCGGGGTCCTTCCTGTTCGCGGCGAAGATCCGCGGGCTGACCATCGCGGCGATGGCCGTCGTCGCGTGCGCGGTCGGCGTCTCGACGGTGGTCTTTCATACGATCACGCAGAACCGGATCCTCACGCCGTCGATCATGGGCTTCGACGCGTTCTACGGCCTGATCACGACCGGCATGGTGTTCCTGTTCGGCGCGAGCGGCTTCCTCCAGGCCGACAGCGTCGTGATGTGGATCCTGCAGACCGTGGTCATGGTGGCGTTCAGCGTTGCGCTGTTCACGTGGCTGTTCGCGGGCAAACGGCGGTCGATTCACCTGATGCTGCTCGTCGGGATCGTGCTGGGCACGTTTTTCCGCAGCGCGACGGAGTGGATGCAGCGCATGCTGGATCCACTCGACTTTCAGGTCGTGACCGACGCGATGTTCGCCTCGCTGACGCGACCGGATCCCGCGCTGCTGCTGTTCACCGCGGCCCTCGTGCTGGCGGGCTGTGCCGCGGTCGTGCCCCTCGTCGCGCACCTCGACGTGCTCACGCTCGGGGCGCCAGCCGCCGTCGGTCTCGGCGTCGATCACCGTCGGGTTGTGATGTCGTTGTTCCTCGTCGTGTCGGTGATGGTTGCCGCCTGCACGGCGCTCGTCGGTCCGATCCTCTTCTTCGGTCTCATCGTCGCGAACCTCGCCTATTCGTATGCGGGGAGCTTCCGGCACCGCTGGACTCTTCCCACTGCCGTGCTGCTCGGGCTCGTCTGCCTGCTCGGCGGGCAGATCGTCATCGAACAGCTGCTCGGCTGGAGTGGGACGCTGTCAACCGTGATCGAATTCGCCGGCGGCGCGTTCTTCCTGTACCTCGTGCTGAGAAAGGGGGCACGGTGATCGTGCTCACGGGCGCCACCAAGCGCTACAACGGAAACACCGTCCTCGACGACGTGACGACGTCGTTCGGGGAGGAGGGGATCACCTCGCTGATCGGGCCGAACGGCGCGGGGAAGTCGACCCTCTTCGGGCTGGTGGGGCGGCTCATCGCGCCCGATGGCGGATCCGTCACGGTCGACGGCCTCGACGTGCAGACGGCGTCGTCGAAGCAGCTCGCGCGCACCATCGCCGTGCTGCGCCAAGACAACCAGCTCGCGGCGCGGCTGACGGTGCAGGACCTCGTCGAGTTCGGTCGCTTCCCGCACTCGCGCGGACGGCTCACCACGGAGGACCGCGACCGCGTCGACGAGGCGATTTCGTACCTCGCGCTGACGGAGCTGCGCGGCCGTTTCCTCGACGAGCTGTCGGGCGGGCAGCGACAGCGGGCGTTCATCGCGATGGTGCTCGCGCAGGACACGAAGTACGTGCTGCTGGACGAGCCGCTCAACAACCTCGACCTGAAGCACATGACCGAGATCATGAAGCTGATCCGTCGCATGGCCAATGAGCTCGGCAAGCGCATCATCATCGTGCTGCACGACATCAATTTCGCGGCGACCTACAGCGACCGGATCGTCGCCATGCGCGAGGGCCGGATCGTCGCCGACGCCTCATGCGGCGAAATCATGCGCCCGGACGTGCTGCGTGAGGTGTACGACACCGAGGTCGACGTGCGCGAGATCGATGGCCGCCCCGTCGCCCTCTACTACGCATGACCGCGCACCGCTGACGCACGGCCGCCCTCGGGTGCTGAGGTGCTGGGGCGCGTCGGCTGCAAGGCGGAGGAGTGAAGGCGTACGAATGTACGTCGATCGACGACAACGCCGCAGGCGGTGTGCG